>DATCGB010000200.1:0-8923 GCA_036509155.1 Candidatus Tumulicola sp.
GACGTCGCGCCCACGGTTCTCGAAGCGGCGGGGCTCCCCGAGCCGGTTTCGGTGGACGGCGTCGCGCAGAAACCGATCGAAGGCGTCAGCATGCTCTATTCGCTCGACGACGCGACGGCTGCCGAGCGGCACGAGACGCAGTACTTCGAGATGTTCGGCAACCGCGGGATCTATCATAAGGGCTGGACGGCCGTAACGCGGCACAAGACGCCCTGGCTTCTCATCGGTGAAAAAACCCCCGCCTTCGACGACGACGTGTGGGAGCTTTACGATACCAACAAGGACTGGAGCCAAGCGAACGACCTCGCTAAGGCGATGCCGGAAAAACTGCACGAACTCCAGCGCCTGTGGCTCATCGAGGCGGTACGGTACAACGTGCTGCCGCTCGACGACGACCTCGGAAAGAGAATGAACTCGGACACCGCCGGCCGGCCGACGCTAATCAAGGGCGATTCCCAGATACTCTTTAGCGGCATGGGCCGCCTCTCGGAAAACTGCGTCCTCAACATCAAGAACAAGTCGCACTCCGTGAGCGCGGAGATCTCCGTGCCTGCGTCGGGCGCGCAGGGTGTCATCGTTGCCCAAGGCGCAAACATCGGCGGCTGGAGCCTCTACGTACACGATGGAAAGCTGAAGTACTGCTACAACCTCGGCGGGATCCAGCAGTTCTTCGTCGAGGCGACGAGCCCGTTACCGGCGGGCGATCACCAAGTGCGGATGGAGTTCGCTTACGCCGGCGGCGGCTTAGGCAAGGGTGGTAAAGTGACCCTGTACCTCGACGGCAAGCAGATCGGCGAAGGCGACATCCCGGCAACGCTCGCAATGATCTTCTCCGCCGACGACGGTCTCGACGTCGGCGAAGATTCCGGCTCCCCGGTTTCGTCCGACTACGGCCAGCGCGGCAACGCATTCACCGGTCACGTCAAGGGGGTGCAGCTCGCGATCGCCGCCGACGCGGTAAATCTCGATCATCTCGTATCGCCGGAGGAAGCCGTCCGCATCGCCATTTCGCGGCAGTAGCATTTCGCGGCAGTAAGAGATTCGACAAAACCTCGGGGACCTCGGCGATTTGCCGGGGTCCCCGTTTGTTACCGATAGAAAGCGGCCGAGGGTGGGTACATCGCCTTATGTCTTTCTAAAACTTCTTGACCTTCGAGGAGGTACCGTGCGGATATACAAGCTCTTGCTCGCGCTCGCCGTTTCGGCGCCCTTGGCGATGATGCCGATCGCGTCGAGCGCGCAGGTTTACGTCAGTTTTGCGGCCCCGCCGCTCATGCCCGAATACGTCCAGCCCCCACTGACCACGCCAAACTCAATCTGGACGCCCGGATATTGGGCGTTCGGATCGGCGGGCTACTATTGGGTGCCCGGGACCTGGGTCGCCGCACCGTCACCCGGACTGCTTTGGACGCCCGGATACTGGGGCCAGAACGCGAGCGCGCCCGGATACGCCTGGAACCAGGGGTACTGGGGCCAAAACGTCGGCTATTACGGCGGCGTCAACTACGGCGGGGGATACTACGGCACCGGCTACGGCGGCGGCCGCTGGTACGGAAACGCCTTCCGCTATAACACGGCCGTCACGCGCGTCAATCCGCAGTACATTCGCAACGTGTACGTCGATCGCACGGTCGTCCGGCGAAACGTTTATCGCTACAGTTACAACGGTCCCGGCGGCATTCGGCTGCAACCAACGGCGCAGCAACTCGCCTGGCGTCGCGAACGCCACGTCGGGCTCACGCCTTGGCAGCGCGCGCACATTACCGAGGCATCGCAGGATCGCAACCTCTATGCCAACGTCAACCACGGAAAACCGGGCGTAACCGTCGTTTCACGGCCGCTCAGCACGACCAATCGTCCGAAGGATTTCAAGCCGCTGACGACCGCCGATCGCGAGGCCGCCAAGAAACAAACGGCCAAACCGGCACCCAAGGCGACGGCGAAACCGCAACACAAAGCGACCGCGAAGCCGGCTTCAAAACCGGCCAAGCAGCAGCAGGCCGCAAAACCGCCCAAGCAGCAGCAGGCCGCAAAACCGCCCAAGCAGCAGCAGGCCGCGAAACCGCCCAAGCAGCAGCAGGCCGCGAAACCGCCCAAGCAGCAGCAGGCCGCGAAACCGCCGGCGAACTCAGGCGCCAAACCCGCACCTAAACCGCCCGCACAACCAAAGAAACCGCCGTCGAACTCGCAGCAGCCCCCGGGCTAGGAACGCTGCTCTTAAGCAATCCAACGGCAAGGGGAGGCGACGCGGCGGCGGCGCCTCTTTTTTTTCCCCAAAGGCGTCGAGACGCCGGCGGAGGAAGGCGCCGCGCATGCCGTACGACCGTCTCTTCAGCCCGTTTGCGCTCGGCGGACGCACCGCGAAGAATCGCATCGTCTCCACGCCGCACGGAACGAACCTCGCAGTTGACGGCGTGCCATCGCCACGGTTGATCGCCTACCACGCGGCGAAGGCTGCCGGCGGCTGCGGCACCGTAATGATGTTCGGCAGCGCCGCCGTCAGCGAGCTGACGCCGATTCCCGCCAACCACGTGAACGTTTGGAAAGACGAAAGCGAACCTGGGCTGCGGGAAGCCGCGCAAGCCGTGCAACGCCACGGAGCACTCGCGTTCTCCCAGTTGACGTCGATGGGCCGCCGCACGTGGACGCACCTTGACGTCGTCGGGCGTGGGCCCTCGGACACGTCGGGAGAGATCGCCCCGGAGATTCCGCACGTTCTCACGGTACGCGAGATCGCGCGAATCGTGCGCGACTACGCCAGTGCCGCACGCCGTTTGCAGACCTGCGGCTTCGACGGCTGCGATCTGGCGTTCTACGACGATCAGCTTCCCGACCAAATGTGGAACCCGGCCATCAACAAGCGGACCGATCGATACGGCGGCTCGCTCGAAAACCGCATGCGGTTTTCGCTCGAAGTGCTCGACGCTGTCCGCGCGGCGGTCGGGCGGGACTTCGTCGTCGGCGCGCGCGTGTCGGCCGACGACCGCATGACGCCTGGAATCGCGCGGGAAGAGCTTCTCGAGATCGTGGCTCGCCTCGACCGAACCGGCGCGCTCGACTATTTCACGATCACCGGTGGAACCATCGAGGGTTACGCCGCGCGCGCCTACAACATCCCCTCGGCCTACTTTCCGGACAAAACGTTCGTCGATCTCGCGGCACTCGTGCGCGAGCGGGTCGGCGCGGCGATCATCCTGACGGGCCGCATCACGACGCCGGAAGACGCCGAGGCGGTGCTGGAATCGGGCGTCGCCGATTTCGTCGGGATGACGCGCGCGATGATCGCCGATCCGGAACTGCCGCGCAAGGCGCGCGAAGGCCGGCGCGACGAGATTCGCTTCTGCATGGGTTCGAGTGAAGGCTGCATCGACCGGCTCTACTTTGGGCTTCCGGTCGCATGCGTGCAGAACGCAACGATCGGCCGCGAACTCGAATGGGCGACGCTCGAACCGGCCGCCCCTTCAAAACGCGTCGCGGTAATCGGCGGCGGCCCGGCCGGCATGGAAGCCGCGCGAACTGCCGCGCGTCGCGGCCACCGCGTGACGCTCTACGAGCGGGAATCGGAACTCGGCGGAGCGATCCGAGTCGCGAGCCGCGCGCCCGCCTGGCACAACTATCGTAAGATCGTGGACTGGCTGACCGGCGAGCTCGCGCGCAGCGGCGTGATCGTCCGACTCGCGACGGGTATCGACGCGGTCTCTTTGCGCGAGATCGACGCGCAGGTCGTCGTGTTCGCCACCGGTGCCGTCGCGCGCCATCCGTATTTGGACATCGCCGACGGTTCCAACGTCTGCACGGTCTCCGACGTTCTTTCCGGGCGAGTGGTTCCGCGCGGACGTTGCGTCGTACTCGACGAAACGGGGTATACGCCCGGATCGAAAACCTCGGACTTCCTGGCGGACGCCGGCCATCCGGTCGAAATCGTCACCCGCCAATATAGCCTTGGCGAGTCGATCGGGACCACGCTGCGCGCTCCGCTCTACGAACGGCTCGTGCGCAAGGGCGTGGTGATTACCACGCTGCATGCGCCGGTACGAGTCGACCCGGACGGCGTCCGGCTCCGCCACGTTTTGACCGGCACGGAGCGAACCGTACCGGCCGACACGGTCGTGTTTGCATCCGGCGGTCGCGCCGACGACGCCCTCTACGAAGCCTACGTCGCAGAGAACGGCGAAGAGCGCGCCTATTTAGTCGGCGACGCATTCGCTCCCCGCCACCTTCGGACCGCCATCGCCGACGGCGCCCGCGTAGGCCGCGCCATTTGATTTCCGCGCGGCGGCTCGATTGGTGGACGGCGCGTCGCGTTTTCGCCGCCGGCGCGCTGGCGCTGCTTTTGGGAACGGCTTGCTCGCGCGCGAATCCGTCGCACGGAGAGACGCTGCGCGCCGGATTCGCCACCGAGCCGCATTCGCTCAATCCGATCGACATGCAGAACGGTCAAGAGATGGTCATCGACCGTCTCTTCAGCGATCCGATGACGTCGTTCGATTCCAGCGGCAACCGCATCGTGCCGATTCTAGCGACGCGGGTCCCGACTCGCCGGAATGGCGACGTTTCGGCCGATGGCCGCACGATCGTGTTTCATTTGCGCAAGGGCGTGAAGTGGCAGGATGGCGCCCCGCTGACGAGCGCCGACGTGGCTTTCACGTTTGCGCAAGTAATGAACCCTGCCAATAACGTCGTCAGCCGCTTCGGTTACGACGACATCCGCTCGCTCGATACGCCCGACCGGTATACCGTGCGCCTTCGCCTCAAACGCGCGTTTTCGCCGCTGGTCGCAACGTTTTTCGGCGACGCCAATATCCCATTTGGGATTTTGCCGAAGCATTTGCTGAAGCACTACGCCTCCCTCGAACACATCCCGTACGACGCCCTTCCAGTCGGCTCGGGTCCGTTCCGAGTCGTCGCTTGGCGCCGCGGCGACCGCTTGGAACTCGACGCCAACCCGGGGTACTTCCAAGGGCGCCCGCATTTGCGCCACATCACGATCTTCTTCTCTCACAGCGAACAGACGCTGGTAACGCAGGCGCAAGCGCACGAAATCGATTGGGCTGCCGAACTCAGCCCGGCGCTCGCCGCCGGCGCGCGGAGCGTTGCGGGGTACCATTTGGTCCTCGTTCCGCAGAATCGCTGGTACGGCATCACGTTCAACCTCACGCGCCCCGTTCTCCGCGACGTGCGCGTGCGACGCGCCGTCGAACTCGCGATCGACAAACCAGCGATGGCACGCGCGCTGACCTATGGCACGGCCCTGCCGGCAACGCAGGACCTGCCCACGTTTCTCTGGGCGTCACCGCATTTGCCGCCCTCGCCGCACGATCCGAAGCGCGCCCGCGCGCTCCTCGAGCAAGCCGGCTGGAGCCCAAAACGCCCGCTTCATCTCGAGCTTGCTTACAACAGTGCCGACCAGACCGCGCGGAAAGCCGCGGTCGTGATACAAAGCGTTTTAGCCGGAACGGGGATCGAACTCGAGCCGAAAGGTTACCCGAACGAACTGCTGACCGGACCCGTTTCGATGGGAGGCATCCTCGAGACGGGAAAGTTCGACCTGGTCCTGGCACGTATCCTCAACGGCCCCGAGCCCGACAATTCGGCCGAATACTCATGTGCCGGATTCCCGCCGAAGGGGTTCAACTTCGCGCGCTACTGCGAACCGGAAATGGAAACGTGGCAGCGCGTCGCGACGTCGTCTTACGATCGCGACGAACGCCGGGCGGCTTACGCGCGCATCGAAGCGCTGCTCGAACGCGACCTGCCGCAGATCCCGCTCTGGTGGCCGCGCGACATCCACCTCGTCAGCAACCGGCTGCGAAACTTCGACCCCAATCCGTTCGTCGAAACGTGGGACGCCTGGCGATGGTCGATGCGATGAGCGTTCGGCCAATGTGCCGCAGGGCGCGTGGGGAGCGTACGTCGGAGCGATTCCCCTCTCGGACTACTCGGGCAAAACGATCCACATTTTCGGAAGACTCAAAACGGAGAACGCGTCGACCGCCGGTTTTTGGGCACGATAATATGAACGATCGTATGCTGAGCGGATCGCACGACTGGGCGCCTTTCTCGATCGTCCTGCACGTTCCAACCAGCGCGGTCGCGCTGCGCGCGAGCCTATTTTTAGAAGGAACCGGCGTCGTCTACGGCTCGGACTACACGTCGAAGTGGTCCCCGACACGACCGCAGCCACCGGATCGTAAACCGCTAGCGAGCAACCCATCGTCCCGCCTATACAGGCCGATTACCTGATGTTCTTTGCCTCGGCATTCGATACACTAAAAAAATGAACGCTCGCCTTGCCCTCCTGATACTACTTGCTACGACGTCGACGAGCGCCGTCCAGGCCGACGCGATGCCGATGAGCCAAGCGCACGCGCAAAAGACGCGTTATCTCGGTCCTCCGGCGCTGCCGCTGACGGCGGCCGTGGTCGCAGCCGGCGGCGGTGTGAGCCACTTCGACTCCCTGAGGTTGCTGGCCGTGCTTACCGGTCCGCACGAAACCAACGAAGTCGCGACCTTGACGCGGCGCTTTGGTAAAGCGCGCGTGGGCGCCTTCGTCGTTACCTTCAATCACGCCGTCGACGACGCGTTAACGGTTGCGACGAAAGCGGGCGTCACGCTGCCTCCGGTCCCCGCGTACTTACAGATCGGGCCCAATCTGGCGGCGCGCTTGTTCGCCGCCGGAACCATGGCCGATGGACGTTACGATGTAGGCTATATGCTCGAACATCTGATCTCGCGCAACATTCACGTCGCGATCATGCACGAGCTCGACGCCGACCCGGCCGTTGGACCCGCGCGCAACGCCGATTTCCATATAATTTTGACCAGCCTGATGGGCGATCTCAAAACGCAATACGGATTGTGAGTTGACGACGTTGCGCCGCATGCAACTCGCCGGGCTGGCACTGGCGTGCTGCCTCGCCGGTTGCGCGTTTAAAACCCCCACCTCCGACACTACGCGCGCGTCCGGGCCTGCGCCATTCCTGATCGACGACCGGGTTACCGGCACGACCGCCAACCGATTCACCTATGTCGGAAGGTGGGAGCACGTTCGCGGCGACCACGACGGGCGGTACGACGCTACCAGCACCCGCTGCTTCACGCCGGGCGACAGCGTGTCGCTGTTCTTTTACGGCCGCCGGGTTGAGCTTCACGGCGTTACCGGACCCAATGGTGGCCCTGCAACCTTGGTGATCGACGGCAAGCTGCACGCGATCGACTTCTTCAATCGCACCAAAACGATGGCGACCGTGTATCTCAGCCCGGCGATGCGCCCCGGCCCGCATACGCTTGTCGTTGTCGTGGGCGTAAAGCCGAAGGGAATCGCTCCCCGCGGCTTTGTCAACATCGACTACGCGCGGGTCGAGCCTTAGGCGCTGACCTCGGGTACTGGCCAACGTGAATGCTCGCCGTCGACGGTCTGGCCGACGGGTTCGGCCGGCATCCAAATCGCTTCTGCCGGCGTTACACTGGATATGGGATCGTCTTCGATCCCCCGCAATTCGTAATCTTAGGAGCATTTTGATGAAAATTACCTCAGTCGGCCTTATTTTGGCCGCCGGCATGTTCCTCGCAAGTGCTATGCCCGCTCTCGCACAAAGCAGTTCGTCGTCGTCGATGATGATGGGCATGCCGAAATGCGCGTCCGGCGACTCGGTCGTCGGCGTGAACATGACGACCAAGATGTACATGACGACGAGCCAAATGAAGGCTAAATCGACCGGCATGACCCCGGCTCAAAAGCAAGCCATGATGGCCAAGAATCACGTGAAAATGATGTGCAAGTCCCAGGCAGTCAAGATGGGTGCCAAACCGACGTCTCCCATGTAAGCCACGATGGAATCGCGCGGGCTCGCACGATTCCATCCCAGCGGGCCCGGTAGCAGTACCGGGCCTTTTCTTCATCGCCCCTTGACGAAACATCGCTCGTCCGGCATCGTAGAAAAGCCATGACGCCTGCCTTTCGACTCATTGTGCTTTCCGCGCTCGTCGCGCTGTGCGCCTGCGGATTCGGCTCCACGGCCCGCGAGCAGGTCCACAAGACGGTCCCCACCAGCGCTGCGCCGGCCGTCCGCGTCGATAACGTCGCGGGCTCGATCCAGATCGATTCATGGGACAAACCGACGGTCGACGTAACGGCGACCAAGTCGGCTAACGATACCGCTGCGTTACGTAACATCGCGATTGAAGTCCGGACCGAGGGCGACGGCGTTTCTATCGCGACCAAATATGCCGACGGTCCCCACGACGGGGGCGTCAGCTACCGGATCGTCGTACCTGCAGGCGCTTCGCTCGACGTTCGAGACACGGCCGGCTCGGTTCACATAGCCGGCGTGCGCGGAAACGTGACGGTCGCCACCGAGGCCGGCAGCGTAACGGCAGACCTAGGAAAAATCGCCGCCGGCCGTTCGGTCGACCTTACGGCCACGACCGGCCAGGTGCGTCTCATCGCGGCCGCCGGCAGCGACGCGCACGTCCAGGCGAATACTACCGTCGGCAGCTTCGCCAGCGATTTCCCATCCGTCGTCGAAAAGCGCGAAAACCTCGTCGGCTCGAGCGCGACCGGGAACATCGGGTCCGGAAGCGCTCGGGTTCGGTTGTTGACCACGACCGGCTCGATCCATCTCGAACGCGGGACAAACCCCTAACTCTACCCAATGGAACGGTATGGACTCGTTCGAAGCGCGGGCGCAAAGACGGCGCGCGACGTGGACCGGCGTCGTCGCGCACGCGCCTGCCGAAGCGGCCGCGTTTGAGCGCGCCGCCGCCGAGGCCGTGCCGCCGGCCCAACGTGCCGAAGCAATCTGGGAGCTGGTCCTGCGCATGCCCTGGGGGACGGATGCAACCGAATACCGACTTGATCGATCTGTTGGTCGCGTTCAACGCCGCCGCGGCTGAGTATCTCCTGGTCGGAGCGTACGCGTTC
>DATCGB010000201.1:0-2545 GCA_036509155.1 Candidatus Tumulicola sp.
GCATCAAGTTTCCTCCGAAACGCACGCGCCGCGTTTGCGCGAATGATGATGCAGGTCTACTTTGATCGCGCGGTGCGCGAAAAGCGGTTTGGGGGCTGGTGGAGATGAGCGGATTCGAACCGCTGACCCTCTGCTTGCAAAGCAGATGCTCTACCAACTGAGCTACATCCCCAGGCGGCCCGGCATGTTCGTTTCCCCCGGAGAGAACCCTACGGACGCGGCAAGCGGCGGAGGCAGCCGGGACCGGAGGAGTCGCGCTTGACGGCGTGAATACGGGCGGGTCGCGGGGGCATAGCTCAGTTGGTAGAGCATCACGCTGGCAGCGTGAGGGTCAGGAGTTCGAGTCTCCTTGCCTCCACTTTTGACTCGGACGAACGGGTCGCGCGCGTGGTACAGTGGCCGCGGGGAGTACGCTTGATGACCGCGCCCGGTAAGGGTGAGGAAAGTCCGGGCTTCATCGGGCAGGGTGCAGGATAACGTCCTGTCGGGGAAACTCGAAGGAAAGTGCCACAGAAACATACCGCTCGCCGCCTCGGCGGGGAGTAAGGGTGAAATCGTGAGGTAAGAGCTCACGGAGTTCCGCGGTGACGCGGGCTCGGGTAAACCCCACCTGAAGCAAGACCGCTCGACCCCTCGAAAGAGGCGGACGGCCCGTCCGCACGAGCAACGTCGCACCGAGGTGCGCGGCAACGCGCGCCCCAGATAGATGGTCATCCCCCGGCTTAGCCGGGGACAGAATCCGGCTTACCGGCGTGCTCCCCTCGCCCGTTTCCCGGGTTGGATTGCAACTCAACGGGGGCCGGCGCGTATCTCAGCAAATGATTGCGGTAGCACGTCTGCAGCCGTTTCGACAGGAGTTCCATATCAGCACCGTGAGCGAACAACATTTTAGCCCCGAAATGACCGTCGACGAGGCCTTTAAGGTCCACGCCGGAGCGCGCCGCGTCTTCGCGCGATTTCACCTCGGCGGCTGCTCGAACTGCGCGATCAGCGAAACGCATACGATCGGCGCCGTAAGCGAAGACTACGGCATCCCGCTTCCGATGCTGCTCGAAAGCCTCAACGCGCTGTTCGATCAGGGTGCGCTGGCGATCGGCGACAAGGTCCGCATTCCCGACGAAATCCGCGCCAAGATTCCGCAGCTCGCCGACGTGCCCGACGTCGGCGCGATCACGGGCGTCGAAAGCGGCGCATACACGGCGGAGTTCGGCGAGGTCCGCCTGCAGGGGCTGGCCGAGGACTTCATTCCGGTCGAGGCGAGTGCCTCGGTCGGCTAAGGTGCCGGCGGCCCGACGAGTGCTCCTAGCTGCTTAATAGCTTGCGCGCGCTGAAACCCACGTCGGCCCCGTGCCAGTGGGCGACGCTGGTTTCGCCCGCCTTCCAACACAAGTAGATGGGCTCGCCATCGCGGCTGGACGGAAAGTCGATGAGACCCAAATCGATATCTTTGACGACGCATCCCATCGATTCGATGCGGTGGATCAGGCGATGGATTTCAAGCTTTAACTCGCCAAAGCGGGGCGGCGGAAATGGCGAGCGGGCGCCGGCCAGCCGCGGCATGCGCGGCTGCTCGGCATGGTGCAGGGCCGGGTCGGATTCGAGCAGCTTAATGGCAAGTTCGCGCCGTTTGGCGAACAGTTCGTCCACCAATGGCGAAAGCTTCGGAATGAGCGCGCTGGCCCGCTCGGGTGAGAAGAGTTTCATATGAATCCGCCGCGAGTCGTCTTCGTTGCCGGACCGTCCGGCGCCGGTCAAAGCCAAGCCATGAAAGCGTTCGAGGACTTGGGCTTTTACTGCATCGAGCACCTTCCTCCCCTCATGCTCGACGCGGCCGTCGAATCGTTGGCCCAGGCCGGGATCCGCGACGTCGCGATCGCCCTCGACGTGCGCGGCGGCCGGAATCTGGGCGATCCGTTCGAGGCGATCGACGACGTCATCCGTACTCATAACGCGCGGCTGCTGTTTCTCGATGCGAGCGACGCCGTTTTGGTGCGGCGTTTCAGCGCAACGCGGCGACGGCATCCGCAGTACCAGGCTGGATCGCTGCGCGAGGCGATCGCCTCCGACCGGCGGCTGCTGGCGTCACTGCGCGAGCGGGCCAGCGCCGTTATCGATACCAGCAGCCTCACGCATACGGCGCTGAAGGAGCGGATCGCTGCCGCATTTGCTCCCGAGTCGCCCGCCCGGCTGCCCGTCACGCTGGTTGCCTTCGGCTTCAAGTACGGGCTTCCGACCGATCTCGACCTGCTCTTCGACGTGCGCTTTTTGCGCAATCCCAACTACGTCGCCGAGCTGGCCGGCCTGACGGGTGACGACGCGACCGTCGCCGCATTTATCGACGATGATCCCGCGCTCGAGCCGTTCCTGGGCAAAGTCGTCGACCTGCTGGCGTTCTTACTGCCGCGTTACGTGGCCGAAGGGAAAGCGCAGCTTACCATCGGGATCGGCTGCACCGGCGGCCGCCATCGTTCGGTGTACGTGGCGCGCCGGCTGCTCGCGCACTTCGCCGGCGACCCCGCGATCGAGCTCGCGTTCGAGTCGCGCG
>DATCGB010000202.1:0-3372 GCA_036509155.1 Candidatus Tumulicola sp.
GGCATTCCGGCCGCCTCCGTTACGGCCTTTGCCGCCGAACTGAGCGTGCCCCACGACCTGCGCATCTACGACGCGGCCGGCCACGCGTTTTTCGACGATCAGCGTTCCGCCTACGTGGCCTCCGCAGCGGCCGACGCGTGGCGGCGAACGCTGGGCTTTCTGCAAAAGTACGCCGGGGCGGCGAGTTCGTGATCGCGCTGGCCGTCGTCTTCGCATTTCTCTTCGGAGGCGCTCTCGGCGCGATTCTCGCCTGGCTGGCGGCGCGCGCTGAAAACAGCGGCCTGCGAGCCACGCTGAACGAGTCGCAGCGCACCGGCGAAAAAACGATCGAGGCCTTGCTCGAGCGAGCGAAAAACGAGCTGCGCGAGTCGACCGCCAGCCGTGCCAGCGAGCGCGTCGGCGAACTCGTCGCTCCGGTCGCCCAGAAGCTGCACGAGTTCGACCGCCTGATTCAAGAGCTCGAAGCCAAACGGCAGCACGACGCGGGCAGCCTGCGCGCGCAGATCGATCAACTCTTAGGCCGCGCCGAAAAGCTCGAAAGCGCGACGACCAGCCTGACGACCCAAACCTCGACGCTGGTGACCGCGCTTCGCAATCCGGCTTCGCGCGGCAAATGGGGCGAGATGCAGTTGCGCAACGTCGTCGAGAAGGCGGGCATGCTGCCATACTGCGATTTTTTCGAGCAGCAGACCGTCGCGCTCGAAGAAGCGCGCGTCCGGCCCGACATGACGGTCAACCTTCCCGGCGAACGCTTCGTCTTCATCGACGCCAAGGCGCCAATCGATTCGATGCAAGCCGCCCTCGAAGCGGCCGACGACGAAACCCGCCGAAATCTTGTCAAGCGGCACGCCCGCGCATTGCGCGATCACGTCGATGCGCTATCGCGCCGCGGATACCAGACCGCCAAAGGTTCGGCCGACTACGTCGTCATGTTCGTTCCGGGCGAGGCGTTTTTGAGCGCGGCCTGCAGCGACGACCCGATGCTGATCGAGTACGCACTCGACAAGGGCGTTCTGGTGACCGGGCCGTTGTCGCTGATCAGTTTGCTGCGCACGTTCGCGATGGGCTGGCAGGCGCTGCGCCAGGAAGAGAACGCCAAACGAATTGCGACGGTCGGCAAAGTACTGTACGAGCGCGCGCTTAAGTTCTCCGAACATCTTCTCGACGTGCGCAAGAATCTCGAACGCACCGTCAACGCGTTTAACGGCGCGGTCGGCTCGTACGAAACCAAGCTGCTGCCCCAAGGGCGCCGGCTCAAAGACGAGGCGACCCTCGGCGGCGAGGAGCTTTTAGAAATCCCCCCGATCGACGTCGTGCCGCGCGACGTTACGTCGCTCGATACGGGGCCGCGCGAAAAACGAATTCCACGCACCCAGCAGCTGTTCGCAAGCAACGACGAAGCCAGCTAGACTCCTCTAGCGCTACGGAGTCCAGACGCCGCCGTCGTCGTACTCGACGCGCGTCACGCGATACGAGACGGACTTAGCGTGAAGGATCGGCGTCGAGGCAATGCCTTGCGCAAGCACCGTGCAGTTGTCGTTATAGCCGCGATGTCCCAGGCCGCCCTGCCAATCCGATACCGTCGTCCAGCCGTTGATGCCGACTCCGGGTGAAAACTCGCCGCGGCGATCGAGCTGCATCGTCCCCAGCTCGCGTCCTTGCGAGCCGAGAAGCGGAAACTCGAAAACCACGCGGCGGGCGACCCGGGCCGCAGTATTCTTGAAGGAGACGCAGACGACCGCGGCCTTGCCGTCGCGCTTTGCGGCGGCGAATCCGCCGAGCACGTCGATGTGTCCGGCGGCCACGTTCCCGAGGGTCGCGCTCGCAAAATCCAACGTTCGATACGGGCTGGGACTGGGCGAGCTGGGCGTCATATTTTGCGGGCGGCGCGACCCGATGTCGTCGTCGGAAGCACCGCGATCGTAGAGCGCCGAGCGTCCGTCGCCCTGAAGGAAGCGCAGCACGGCGTTTCGGTCGGCCGACCCTAAGTCGGCAACTTGGGCTTGCGCCCGCTGCTCCGGCGTGGCCTGGCCGAACGGACGCGCGGCCCCGTTCCTGGCCCAGTACATCACTCGTTCGAACTGCTGGTCGGACAGCGATCGGAGCGTTCCCAGGGCACTCGAAAGCGCCGACGACGGAGCGGCGGCGGCCGGCCGGACGGCTGCGACGGCGATAACGGCAACGGCCAAAAACGCGACCGCAAAAAATCGACTCTTCATGAAAGGTGCCATTGGGAAACGAAGCGCCCGCTTCCTTTGCGCGAGCGAGAGCTCCGCGGCGCGTTACGGCTTCGAGTGGTCGGTTTCCCAGGTTTTTAACGCCGTCAGCGTATTCGCGACGTGCTGCGAGGGATCCAAACTCGTGTACGTATAGACGATCGTTCCGTCCGGGGCGATGACGTACGACGTCCGATTGGCATACTGCGGGTGCGCCGCAAGCACGGAATCGTAAGCTTTTTCGACCGTCTGCTGGGTATCGGCCGCGACGGCAAACTTACTGCGGCATTCGCTGACCGAAAACTTCTGCAGTTTGTCGAGCGGGTCGTGTGAGACGCCGATCACGGTGGCGTCGAGCGCGTGGTATCGATCGATCGCATCGGCGAAATCGTGCGCTTCGATCGTACAGCCCGTCGTAAACGCGGCCGGATAGAAATAGAGCACGACCGGCCCTTTCTTCAGCGCGTCGGCGAGATTGAACGTGAAGGCATTTCCGCCTTGCGTCGCCTGCAGGGTAAAGTCGGGCGCCTTGGCTCCGACTGAGAGCGCCGCCCAAGCGGTCGCGGTCACGGCCAGCGCCGCGACGGTAAAGGCCGTTAGAAACCGGCGTACGATCATGATGACATCCTCCGGTTGACACGATACCATGCCCCCTCGTCGAATTCATGAAATAGGCTTCGGACGTTGTCCGGCGCAGGCCGCCGGGGCTCCCAGCAAGTAGTTGTTTGCGGTGATGCCGGCAACGGCGAGCCCGACGGCGGGAGTTCTTCAGCCAGCCGATCCGTACGCGATATTCATGCGCGCGCGGTCGGCCGTGACCGCCGCGCGCTATCCCGATAAAATCGACTACACGATCGCGATTTCCGGCCTGGATGGTGCGCAACCGCGCGCCAACCACTATCGCGCGACCAGCCGTCCCGACGAAGGGGTCGTCGACGTCGCACCCCTCAGCCAAGAAGAGGCCGCCAAACCGCCGCCCGTCCCGCACGGGTTCAACTTCGCCTTTACGATCGGAATCTGCAGTGGAAGATGCGAAACGGGCAGCGGCACCGTTGTCATTCCAGCGGGGCGTTCTCCCGCGGTGCCGGATTTGCTGGGCGTTCCGTTGCTCGCTCCTACGTACATGTTCGGTCTCGCGTATCAACGCCGGTTCGAG
>DATCGB010000203.1:0-6224 GCA_036509155.1 Candidatus Tumulicola sp.
TTACCGTATTCGTCGTCGGCAAGGACGCCGCGATGCCCGAACACCGCGAAGCGCTGCGATCGATCGTCGCCGCCGGTCACGAGCTGGGGAACCATTCGCATTCCCACGAGCCGTGGCTGCACAAGGGAACGCTCGAAGAAATCGACGTGGAAATCGGGCGGGCCGAGGAGGCCATCGAAAGCGCCACCGGGGTTCGGCCGCGAGGCTTTCGAGGCCCCGGTTACGCACGCTCGCCGGAAATTCTCAACCTTCTGGCGCGTCGCGGCTACCTGTACGATGCCTCGGTTCTGTCTACGTGGATCGGGCCTTTGGCGCGGGCGTACTACATGCGTTCGACCGCGCTGCCGGCCGAAGAAAAAGAGCAGCGGGACGAACTTTTCGGCTCGTTCGCCGACGGATTCGGACCCAACGGCCGGCGCGTCGTTGCGACGGCGTCGGGACCGATCGCCGTCGTGCCGGTCACGACGATGCCGATTTTGAGAGTTCCGATTCATCTGAGCTACGTGATGCATCTTCGCACGATGTCGCGCGGACTCGCGCGGGCCTACTTGCGCTCGGCGTTGGTCGCCTGTCGGCTGACCGGCACGGAGCCTTCCCTGCTGCTGCATCCGCTCGACTTCATCGGCGGCAGCGAGTGCCCGGAACTGGCATTTTTCCCCGGGATGCAACTGTCGGTGGAGGATCGAATCGAGATGGCCGACTATTTCTTGTCGACGTACAAGTCGATGTTTACCGTCCTTCCGCTGGGCGAGCACGCCTGGCCGCGCGGGACGGCGCCGGCGGTCGCACCGGCCGCGTTTTCAAAAGGCTCGCTTGGGTAAGGAGACGGCACAAGAGATCGATTGAGTTTACGCTTTCATTGCAAAGCGATAACATTAACGTTTATGAAAATGGCGCTAGAATCGTAAGGTTGGGCATTTCGGCCCAGTTTTCGAGAAGCGCGACGAATCTGGTTTGCGCGTGCGTTACAATAACCAAGCAGCGAAGCTCGAAACAGAAGGGGCGAGCGAATGCGCTAGCTAAGACGCCGTCAGAGGTCTGGTGCCTTGATCGTCAGGCAGGTCAAAAGTTCGTACGTCGAGCCCTCGCAGAGGCTTATGCGTACGCACTTTCTTCGATTAAACTCTTGAGCGCGGGTGTTTGCGGGATCCATTTCCACAGGGGGTTGCCGTGATTACAGACGTCAAAACATTTCGACTCATTCTAGTCGAGAGCCAACTATTGTTTGCGCGAGCGCTCAGTCAGGTGTTGTCGAGCGATGCGTCGATCTACGTTACGAGCATTCTTCGATCGGTCGACGACTTGCCGCCTAATAGCGTACAAAACGTCGACCTGGTGCTCGTCGACATAGACGAGTACGCCTCGGACATCGCAACGTTGTTTGCGACCTGTAGGAAACGCGTTCCCAACACCCACCTGTGCGCGCTCTCGTCGTTCGTTCGCCCCGAGCTGATGCAACGCTGTTTGGCGGCCGGCGCCGACGGGTTCGTCATCAAAGACACGTCGGTCAGCGAGCTGATTTCGGCCATCAAACTGCTGGCCGGCGGAACTCCGTACGTCGACGCGCGGGTAGCCGGCGGCGTGCTAAGGCGCCGCGCGACGAACAAGGAAATCCCGGTTAACGAGCTTTCGAACCGCGAAACCGAGATCGTGCGCCTGATCGCGCAAGGACTTTCAAACCGGGATATCGGCGAACATCTGCTGCTCTCGGAAAAGACCGTCAAGAATCACATCAGCCGGATTTTCGAGAAGCTGCAGATTCCGGCGCGCACCGGCGTCGCCGTATACGCGATCCGAACCGGCCTGGCCTAGTTCGAACGCCGCAGCAGCCGTACGGTCGCGCGATAGAATCGGCGCTCTTCGACCGTGCGATAGTGCGCGGCGACGTATGCCTCGACGACGCCGCACCCGTACCGAACGTTTAGGGAGCGGCAGCCGCCGGCCTCGACCAGCCAGATCTCCGATGGATTCCCCACGCGCGCCAGCGTCGCTCGGACGTTGCCTGCGTCGTGCACGACGAACTGCGCAACGTCGTAGGATTCGAAGTTGACCGGATGCGGCAGGGCGACGATTCTTCCGGGACCACGATAGTAGTAAGCTAGCGGCACGGCGTTTTCGGCTTGAAAGACGACGATCGGCTCCGATCCCTTGACGTTGGCGCCGAGATAGGCTGCGACGCGGCGCCAGTCGCCGGCCTTGGCGCCGGCACGGTACGTGTTCGCCAGCGCGACGGCCGAAATCGCCACCAGGACTGCGGTCATCGCGATGACCGTCCGCTGTCTGGCCGGCTGCGCTAACCAACCCGGCACCGAGAATACGGTTAAAACCGCCGGGACGAAGAGAAACGCGCCGTAACGGAAACCGAAATGAGCTCCTAACGCATACACCGCGACCGCATAGACGATTCCGCTGGCGGCCAGCAGCGCCGGTGCCAAAAACGGGCCGCCGCCGCGCAGCTGCTTTCGGCCGAGGAAAAGTGCCGCGGCCGCGATGCCGACGATGACGGCCCCCACCAGCGCGCGATGCGGCAGCTCGTCGATCGGCAGGATCTGCAAGAAAAAGATCTTTCCGAGTTGCTCGAACGAAACCAGGAGGTTGGCCGGACCCACGTAAGCGCCGCGGAAAGCTGAAAGCTGCGCCGGCAAGATCAGCAGCATCGGAACGAACAGTACCAGCATTGCGACGCCGGCGGCGACGTAGCGAGCCAACGCCTTCCACAACCGAAGGCACGCCAAGACGATCCCGCATCCGGCTACGAGAAAGAGGATGAAGTACTGCGTGTATGCCGAGATCGCACCGACCACGACGAATGCCGCCAGGCCGCGCAACCGTCGGCCGCCGCCGGCAAACGCGTCGTAACCCGTAAGCATGACGAGCGCGCCGAGCAGCATCGCCAGCGCGTAGGAGCGCATCTCGACCGCGGCCCAGATCGTCAATGGATTAAACGCGACGACGAGCGTCACGTAGGCGGCCGGAATTAGCGGGATGTAACGGCGGACCAGTGCCGGCACGAGGGCAATCGTCGCCGTCGTAGCGGCGATCGAAAGAAACCGCCCCCAGGCGTACCCTTCCGAGACGTGGCGCCAAAACCACAGCGCGACGAAATAGAACGGCGGGTTTTGTTCGAAGAAGATGGCTTGATGGATCGTGTGCGCGAGCGAGCCGCTGGTGGTCGAGATCGAATAGGCTTCGTCTTGCCAGACGTTGAGGATAAAAGCCAGCGGTACGACGATCGCCAGGTTGGCGAGCAGGATCCAAAGCGTCGTCCGCGAGGGTTGCAACCGCGTCATCGGGCCGTGAGCACCCGTACGGCGGCGAGTACGAGGTGGGCCGCCGGAACGAGAAGCACCTGGCTGAGCAGGATCCCGACGACGGTCGTCAGCGAAAGGAAAATCATCAGGCGGCGAACGTCGTCGATCGAACGTTCGCCCTTGACGGCCATGTCGGTCATATACGCCGAAGCCGGGTCGACGACGAACGTAAACGACGCCATGGCGACCGCGTTGATCAATCCGGTGGACAGCAGGGCGGTGCGCGCCGCCGACGGATCGAGCACGCTGGCGTAGGTGGCGCCGACCATGCCGATCGCGTAGACGGCCGTCGTAAGCAGGTTGAACGCCAGCAAATGCGGCGAAATATACTTGAGGTGCAGCCCGCCGAACGTTTCGGCATCGGGCGTCCGAAACGAGCTGAGGATGCTGAACGTCACGCGCGGCACGAACATCTTCAATGCCACGCGCGGCAGCGAGCCGCTGCGTTCGAACGAGCGAATACCGCGTAAGAACCAGCCGGTGAAGGTTGGAAGCAAGAGCGCTCCAAACGCGGCCCCGATCGCTCCCGCGAAAACGATCGCCCGCAGCTGCCACTCGAAAGACGTTGTCGTAGACGCCTGCGCGGCCCTAGCCGCGTGATCGGACAGCGCTCCAAGCATGGGGGTGTAGACGAAGGCCGCCAGCCGGCTGAGCATGGTAATGAGATTGTAAAACGACATCGACGAAGCGATGCGGCCCGAAGTCGCACCGGCCAGCCTCGCGGCGTACGCGCCGATGAGAATGCAGTTGACGAAACAATTCAAGACGAGCGCCGTGATAAGTTGCCACGACCAGAATCCTACCGAATGAGCCAGCATAAGCCACCCCAACCGTAGCCGCGCTTCGGTATGCGGACCAAGTGCGAATTGGGACTCTGTGTAGCCCTAAGGTCCCGCACGCGCGGGTATGCTGCCAAGTTCGGCCGGAACCGCGGTCCCGAATTCGCGTCGTCCCACGACCAGCCAGACCGAAAATCCGATCAGCAAAAGCATCCCGCACCAGACCGGCACTTTCCTGGCCAAGCTGCGCGGCGAAGGGGTGGAGCGCGAGCGATCGCTGACGACGTAGGCGGACCAGTCGGGCGCGGCCTGATCGTTCGCTCGAAACGACGACGCGGGCGGCGAAGGCGGGGCGAATACGTCCGGGGCGGCGGGCAGCCGATTGATCGCGACGACCAAGGCTAGGGCCGCGACCGCGCCAGCGGCGCCGTACGCGATGCGGGGTACGTGTTTGGGCAACGCCGCCCACAGGACGGCAAAAACGGAAATGCCCGAACTCACCAGGATCAGCCGGCTGGTCGCTTCGCTCCAGGAGACCGCGAGCAGCAGCGTCGCCAACGCGATTGCCGGGTACGGGCGGCCGGCGCGCGCAAGCAAGACCAGCGCCAACGGGAGAGCGGCATAAAACTGGATGTCGTGTACGTACGTACCGCCCAGGAGAACGAACGCCGGCGGCACGAGCGCCAGGTATTCGGGTGCGCCTTGGCCGGCCAGGCGTTTGGCGACCAGGACGCCGGCCACCGTCATGACGAGGTAGGAGATTAAGCCGAGGCGCAGGGCCGCGGGCGCGGCTAGGCCCGCGCTTACGGCCAGGTGGGTCAAGCTGAACTGGTCGGCCGCCCCGACTTCGGAGAGAGCTTGGCCCGGCAAGGTTTGGACGAAGTACGCCAGGGCTTGATGCGAGCCGCCGATTGCAACGTCGACCACCGCCAGCCCGAGACCAGCCACGAGCAGCGGCACGCGGGTCGTCTTGGCAAAGATGAATAGCGCGATCCAAAGCGGGAAGGCGAGATGCGGTTCGAGGGCCACGCCGGTAGCAAAAAGCGCGGCAAGCCACGGTCGGCGGCTGGCCAGGGCGAGAGCCGCCAGCGCAACGCAGGCGGTTGCGATCGGCGGGATCTCACCATACGATAAGTTGAGAAACCAGGTGGACAGCAGCGCCAGCAGCACGAGTGCGGGCTTGAGCGGCGTCAGCTTCGAAATCGCTAAGCTCGCGGCGGCCAGCGCGGCGATGAGGATGGCGTAAAACAGCGCCCGCGCCGCCTGCGCGGGCAGCAACGCGATCAGTGCCCAGGGAGCCAGGGCGTAACCCGGAAGCGGCGCCGGCTCGACGGCGTATGCGGGGAGCGCGTTCGGAGCGACGGCGTGTTCGCACGATCGCAGCGGCTCGATTTCGTACGGATTCGCGCGCTCGAGCGTAGCTCGGCCGGCGCAATAGAAGGCCTTAAACGACGAGGGAGCCAGTTTGTGCGTGGCTTCGAGCGCGAAGATCAGCAACAGCACGGAAACGATGCTCGCGGCGAACGCCAATCGGCTTCTCGAATCCATGTCCCACGAGTATCGCGCAACGCCGCCGCCCGCCCAAGATGCCTTCGTCCGCGCGGCTAGGCCGAAGGTCCCCAGCTTCGCGCGGCCCAGGGGTTTCGCCGCTCAAAGCTGTACGAGTCGCTATCCGGGTTCCGTGTGAGGGCGTTTTTCTGTGCGATCGATCGTTCGAATAGCGGCGTTGGCCGTTACCGTAGGCGTGATGGCGGCCTGTTCGGCGGCGCCGGGCGGGGGTCTCCCGGCCGGCGCCGGAAGCGACGACGGCAACCCGGCCGCCGCGCCGACGTTCGTTCTGCCCTCCAACGTCAAGCGGGCGTGTCCCGAAAGCGCGGATCCGTCGGTCGCGCACTGCCTCGGGCTGGTTCGCATCGACGCCGGGGGCGGTCCAAGCAACTCCGGCTACGTGCCCGGCGACATTCAGGCGGCCTACAACCTGCCGTCCTCCACCCAGGGCGCCGGTCAAACGGTCGCCATCGTCGACGCATACGACGATCCGAAGGCCGCCAAAGACCTCGCCCAATATCGGGCCTCTTTCGGCCTGCCGGCCTGCAATGCGGCCAATTCGTGCTTTCGGAAAGTCAACCAGGAT
>DATCGB010000204.1:0-8052 GCA_036509155.1 Candidatus Tumulicola sp.
CGGCACGGGCGCGCCGAGGGCAACCGCCAAGAGGCTCAGCGCACCCGCCAGACAGGCCGTCGCTCCGGCGAACACCACCCGCGCTCTTCCCAAACGCTCCAGCAGCGCCGGCGCGAGAATCGCGGCGACCGACCACCCGACGGCGCCCAGCGTAATGCAGACGCTCGCCAACTGCAGCGACATACCGCGAACTTCGGTCAACATCAACGCGACGTAAGCGTCGGCGCCGAAGAACGCCGCATGCAGCAAACCAAAGGCGACGAACGCTGCGTGCATTCCCGCGCTCGCGCGCAGCGTGGCCCGCGAAAACAACAGCCGCAACGCGCCCCAAACGTCTCCCCGCCGGTCCGACGGCCGCGAGTCCAACGCCGGCAAAATCAACCCGGCAGCGACGGCGATCAGCGGAAGAAACCCCGCGAAGACCCAGCGCCAGCCCGCAACGCCGGCCACGTACGCACCGAGCCCCGGGCCGACGATTGCCGGCACGACCCAGGCGGCCGACGTGAGCGCGAACATGCGCGCCCGCAGCGGGTCGGGAAACGTCTTTGCAACGATCGCAAATGAAACCGCGAAATCAATGCCGTCGCCGATTCCCTCCACGAATCGCGCGCCGGCGAACGCCGCCATGTTCGGTGCGATGGCGACCAGCCCGAGGCCCAGCGCCAACACGCCCAGCGCGATCGCGAGCATCCGGCGGGTGCCGTATCGATCGGCCCACGGACCCGCAAACGGCAGCACGAAAAAGAATGCGGCGAAGAGCGAGCCGAACGCGAGCGGATAGGCGGCCAGCCCGTGGAGATCGGCCACGACGCGCGGCATGATCGCGGCGATGACCAAGCCTTGGGTGGCGGCAACGAACTCGGCCACCAACAGCCCGGCCGCGACGCGGCCGCGCCTCCCCGAAAAAAGTTCGCGCACCGCCCTATTCGCGCAGGGCGATCCGCTCGTCGTCGTTGGCGACGAGCCCGTCGCGCTCGAGTGCGGCGACGAAGGCGCGCACGTCGTCCAGGCTGCGTCCGGGAACCAGCGGTTCGAGGTCCTGGTGAAGGTCGAGCAGCGAGATGCGCTCGCCGGGCGGCAGATCCCGCAGGCGATCGACGATTCGGCCGCGCGCGTACCGGGTCGTCTGCTCGAAGGGCAGCCTCGATTGCGGCGACCGAGCCTTGAAGCCGCACTTCCGAAGCCGCTCCAGCGCCGCGGGGTCGATCGGCGCGGCCGCGCAGACGTGCCGCAACGGACAGATCGAACACTTGGGCGCGCGAGCGGTGCAGATCGTTGCGCCCAAGTCCATCAAGCTCGAGTTCCAGTCGTGGGCGTTCCCCGGGGGCACGAGTTCGCGCGCGCGGGCGTCCAGTTCGCGAGCCGACATTTTTGCCGGATGCTCGATCCCCGCGTGCACGCGATGGACGATGCGCCGGACGTTGGTATCGACCGGAGCGTCGTCACAACCGAACCCAAACGCTCGGATTGCGGCGGCCGTGTACGGCCCGATTCCCGCCAGGCGGCGCAGCTCGCCGGCATCGCTCGGCATCGCGCCGGCGTAGCGGGCCACGACCGCGTCGGCGACGTCCTTCAAGCGCACGGCCCGCGAATTATAGCCCAGGCCTTTCCACTCGCGGACTACGTCGGCTACGCGCGCGCGCGCCAACGCGGCGAAATCCGGAAAGCGCGCGACGAACGCCTCGAAGCGCGGAACGACGCGATCCACTTGCGTTTGCTGCAGCATGAACTCGCTCACCAGCGTGTAGTATGGATTGCGAACGGCGCGCCAGGGCAGTCGCGCGCGGCCGTACGTTTCGTACCAGGTCAGCAAAGCCGCTTGGATCGCCCGTTTCACGAGCGCAAGCTCGCGATCGCTTTACCGATGCGCGCGATGCCGGCGCCGATCTCGCGGCGCGTCACGGCCGTCAGCGCCAGCCGGAAGTGATGGTCGCCGCCCGAGTTGGCGAAAAAGGCCTCGCCGAAAAGGAACGACGCTCCGAGGCGCTCGGACGCGTCGAGCAGCGCCCGCGCGCGCAGTTCGCGCGGAGTCGTCGCCCACAGGTAAAACCCGCCCGACGGCCGGCTGACCTTCAGCGACGCCGGCCAATGCTCGGCGATCGCGTCGTCGGCCAGCTGCCGCCGAAGCAGCAGCTCCTCGCGCAACTGCTCGACGTGCGCGTCGTAGCCGCGCTCTAAATAGTCGGCGACGGCGGCCTGCACGTACAGGCTGGTCGCCATGTCGTAGGCCTGCTTGCGCAGCAGCAGGCGTTCGAGAATCGTGCGCGGCGCCACCAGCCAGCCGACGCGCAAGCTCGGCGCGATCGTTTTCGAAAACGTCGAGAGGTACACGACGTGATCGGGCGCCAGCGCGACCAACGGCGCTTTTCCGGCGTCCGGGGCGAGCGGGCCGTAGGGATCGTCCTCCACGATCGGCACGCCCGCGCGGCGCGCAATGGTCGTCAAGCGCTCGCGCCGGTCGGCGTTCATCGTCGCGCTGGTCGGATTGTGCAGCGACGGCATCGTATAGATGAAGCGCGGGCGGCGCGTGCGCAAAATCGCCTCGACGTGATCGACGCGCATGCCCTCGTCGTCGACCGGCACCGAAATCGCGCGCAGTCCGTTGATTTGAAAGACTTGGAGGGCGCCCGGATACGACGGCGACTCGACGATGATTTCGTCGCCCGGTTCGGCCAGACTCTGCGCCACGATGGCGATTCCCTGAGTCGAGCCGGTCAGCACGATGACGTTGTTGGGTGCGACGCCGGTCGCTCCGCGGGCGTTCATTCGCGCGGCGATCGCACGGCGCAGCGGCTCGTAGCCTTCGGAATCGCCGTACGACAAAACGCACCGCGGGTCGCGCGCGACTCGCCCGAACGACTTAGCGAGTTCTCCCAGGGGCGACGGTTCGTCGGGCGCGACCCCCTGCACGAACGAGATTCGGCCGCTCTCCTGTTTGGCCGCCAGCTCGCCCAGCACGTTGGGGAATTCCCCGACCCGCCACGGCGGCAGGGTCACCCACCACGGCACGCCGGCCGCGCGTTCGGGCTGACCGCCGCGCAGCTGCGGAACCACCCGCGACCCCGAGCCGACGCGCTGCTCGATCAAACCGTCGGCGACCAGCTCCCGGTAGGCGTGGACGACCGTGCTGCGATTAACGTCGAGCTTGCCGGCCAGACTGCGCTCCGGCGGCAGACGGGTGGACTCCGGCAGGGTTCCTGCGAGGATCGCTTCCCTCAGCTGCTCGTAAATTTGGCGATACAGGGGGACGATCGACTCGCGATCGAGTTCCGGCAGCATGTGTCGCAACCAATCATCAAGATGGAGGGGTCCATTTTTAACGCCCGAGGCTGCGACGCCTTTCGGGTATGGGACCTTTCGGATGCGGTGCCGAATTTCGTTCGGGAGACACCCTTTCTTCCACGCGACGCAGAACAGGAGCACTAGGTTGGCTGAACATCAAGTTGACGCGGTCGTCATCGGCGCCGGTCCGGGCGGTTATCATGCCGCGATTCGGCTCGGCCAACTCGGAAAGAAGGTCATCTGCGTCGACCGCGACGAGGTCGGCGGCGTCTGTCTCAACTGGGGCTGCATTCCGACCAAAGCGCTGCTGCACGTCGGCGAAGTCATCCGGCACATCGAGCACGCCGGCGCCATCGGGCTGAAAGTTCCGAAAGCCGAATTCGATCGCGCGGGGGTCGCCAAGTTTAAAACCGAGGTCGTGAACGCCAACGTCGGCGGGGTGAAGACGCTGTTCAAGGCCAACGGCGTCGAATTTCTCTACGGCGAAGCCTCGTTCAAGAGCCCGACCGAAATCCTAGTCAAGAAAAAAGACGGCGGAACGGACACGATCGTGGCGGCTAACGTCGTGGTCGCTACCGGCTCGGCCCCGATCGACGTCAAGGCGTGGCCGCGCGACGGCGATACCATCATCAACTCCGACGATGCCGTCCAAGTCAAGCGCGTGCCCCAGAATTTGCTGGTCATCGGCGGGGGAGTCATCGGCCTGGAATTCGCCACCGTCTACACCCGCTTAGGCGCTAAGGTGCTGGTCGTCGAAATGCTGTCGCAAATTCTAACCGGGACCGATCTCGAAATCGGCAAAACGCTCGGCCGAATCCTCAAGAAGCAAGGCGTCGAGATCATGCTCGACACCAAGGTCGGCGACGTAAAGAAGGACGGCGACACCGTCCATGCCACGTTCAACGGCGCAGGCACCGGCGGCAAAGACGAGACGCGCGACTTCGACATGGTGCTCGTCGCGGTCGGCCGCCGGCCGGTCACCGATAGCCTCAACGTCCAGGCCGCCGGCGTGCCGCTCGACGACAAAGGTTTCATCGCGGTCGACGCGCAGCTCCGAACGAAAGTTCCCACGGTTTTCGCGATCGGCGACGTTACCGGACAACCGCTGCTCGCGCATCGCGCGATGAAGCAAGGCGTCATCGCCGCCGAGGTCATCGCCGGCGACAAGTCGGCGGCGTTCGACCCGGTCGCGGTCCCGAACTGCGTCTACACCGACCCCGAAGTCGCCACGATCGGGCTATCCGAGGAAGAAGCAAAAGCCCAAGGCTACGAACTTCGCATCGGTAAATTTCCGCTCGCCGCAAGCGGCCGGGCACGCACCATGAACGAAAGCGACGGCCTGCTCAAGCTCGTCGGCGATGCGAAGAGCGATCTGCTGCTGGGCATGCACATCGTTTCTCCGCAAGCCGAGTCGCTCATCGGCGAAGGCGTCATCGCGCTCGAAATGGGCGCGACGCTCGAGGACATCGGTCTTTCAATTCATCCGCATCCCACGCTGACCGAAGGTCTGATGGACGCCGCCGAAGCCGCGCACGGTAAGGCGATTCACATCGTCAATCCGAAGCCGAAGACGCCCGCGGCCGCAGCGCGGGGATAATCAAATAGGCGATGGCGATTGCGATGACGGCGGCCCGGCTGCTGGATCTCGGGGTGCGGCCATATCGCGAGGTGTGGGAGCTGCAGCATCGGCTGCATGCGGCGGTACGCGAAGGACGCGAGCCGGATACCTGGATCGTGGTCGAGCACCCGCCGACGATTACGCTTGGGCGGCAGGCGAAGCGCGAGCACGTTTTGCTTTCCGACGAAGCGCTGGCCGATCGCGGGATCGACGTGATTGCGATCGAGCGCGGCGGGGACGTGACGTTTCACGGACCCGGGCAACTGGTCGTCTATCCGATTCGGCGCCTCAAGCGATTTCGCGAGGTCGTCCCGCTGGTGCGGGCGTTGGAGGGAGCGGTTATCGATGCGTGCGCAGCATTCGGGGTGAACGCGCAGCGGTGGAGCGAGCATGCGGGCGTTTGGGTTGGGGGCAACCAGATTTGCGCGGTCGGGCTGGCCGTGCAGAAAATGGTTTCGTTGCACGGCATCGCGCTCAACGTGTCGACCGAGCTGAACTACGATCGCTTGATCGTTCCGTGCGGTTTGCCGAATCGGGGGATAACCTCGCTCTCGAAGGAAGCCGCGCGGACGGTGAGCGTCGAAGAGGCGAAAGGCGTCCTGCTGGATGCCCTGGCACGCACGTTCGGGGTGACGTTTGGCAATTGAAATCGATTTGACGGCGGCGATGCCGCGGCCCGAGCCGCCGGCGCACGCGCGCAAGCCGGATTGGCTGCGCGTTTCGCTGCCGGCCGGCGACGACTACGAGCGCGTGAAGGCCAAGGTCGGCGCGTTGGCGCTGCACACCGTCTGTAAGGAGGCCGCCTGCCCGAACTTGGCCGAGTGCTGGGGCGCGGGAACGGCCACGATCATGATTTTGGGCGACACGTGCACGCGCGGCTGCCGCTTTTGCAACGTGAAGACCGGTAATCCGCGCGGCGAGATCGACTGGCTCGAGCCGGTCCGCGTGGCCGAAGCGGTCCGCGATTTGGGTTGGAAGTATTTGGTTCTCACGGCCGTCGATCGCGACGACTTGGCCGACGGCGGCGCGCTGATTTTTGCCAACACCGTCCGCGAGATTCACGCCCGCGTTCCAGGTGCGCGGGTGGAAATCCTGAGCGGCGACTACCGCGGCGACCTAGCGGCGCTCGACATCGTCATGGATTCGCGGCCGGACGTCTTCGCCCACAATCTCGAGACGGTGCGGCGTCTCACGCCGGCGGTTCGCGACAAACGCGCCAAGTACGACCAGTCGCTGAACATCCTGACGCATGCCAAGCAACGGGCACCGGAACGGTTCACAAAAACCTCGATCATGTTGGGACTGGGCGAAACGCCGGCCGAGACCGAGGCGGCGATGGACGACGCACGCGCGGCCGGCGTGGACATCTTCACGATGGGGCAATATCTGCAGCCGAGTAAAAAACATTTGCCGGTGGCCGAGTTCGTGACGCCGGCGGCCTTCGCGCACCTGGGCGATCTCGCGAAATCCAAGGGCTTTCATCAGGTCGTGTCGAGCCCGCTTTCACGCAGCTCCTATCACGCCGAGCAGGCCTTCCCAGGTCGTTGAGAGGCCTTGCAACCGGGGCCTGCTTCTGCGAGTTTGTAGGCTAACGTGACCAAGGCATTTCTTCGACGCCCGGTGCTGGCGATCGTCTGCTCGCTGATCATCCTGATCGGCGGCGGGGTCGTTATTCCGGGCCTCCCGATCGCCCAGTACCCGCAAATCGCGCCGCCGGTGGTCACCGTCAGTGCGACCTATATCGGCGCCAGCCCGCAGGCGGTGGAGGCCCAGGTTACGACGCCGCTCGAGCAAGCCGTCAACACGGTTCAGGGTCTGCGGTACATCTCTTCGACCAGCGCGCAGGGCGTCTCGTCGGTCACCCTGACGTTCACGCTGGATACCAATCTCGACATCGCGGCGGCCGACGTCCAGAACGCGGCTCAGACGGCGCTCGGGCAGCTTCCGGCCAGCGTCCAGCAGCTGGGCATCACGGTTTCGAAGAACTCGGGCACGTTCGTCATGGGTATCGCCATCACGTCCGACAGCAAAAAATACGACACGCTGGCGCTGAGCAACTACGCGCAACTCAACGTCGTCAACAACCTTTCGCGCGTCGCCGGCGTTTCCGGCGTTCGGATCTTCGGCCAGCGACAGTACGCGATGCGCATTTGGCTCAACCCGCGGCTTCTCGCGCAGCAGGGTCTCGACGTCGGCGACGTCGTGAGCGCGCTCCAAGAACAGAACGTCGCGGTCGGCGTCGGCAGCATCGGCGCCCCGCCCCAGCCCAAAGACCAGGCGCATACCTATACGGTCAATGCCGTCACGCAGTTATCGTCGCCGCAAGAGTTCGCCAATATCATCCTGCGCTCGAATCTCAACGGCGGATTCACTCGCCTGGGCGACGTCGGGCGCGTCGAGCTGGGCGCGCAGGACTATTCGAGCGCCTTGCGTTTCGACGGACAGTCGCGGGTCGTCGGGTTGGGCGTTCAGCAGTACTCCACCGCCAACGCGCTCGACGTTTCCAAGGCCGTGCTGGCGCAAATGGACGTCCTCGCGAAGTCCTTTCCGGCCGGCGTGCACTACACCGTTGCCTTCAACACGACGACCTTCGTGCGGGAATCGATCAAAGAAGTTCTCATCACGCTGCTGTTGTCGATCGTTCTGGTCGTCCTCGTCATCTACGTATTCTTACAAAATCCGCGTTCCACGTTGATTCCGGCCATTACCATCCCGGTCTCGCTCGTTGGAACGTTCTTCGTCATGAAGATTTTTGGGTTTTCGATCAACACGATCACGTTGTTCGGGCTGACGCTCGCCACCGGACTGGTGGTCGACGACGCGATCGTCGTGATCGAGAACATCGCGCGCCACATCGAAATGAACCGCGGCAAAAAGACGCCGCTGGCGAGCGCGGCGGAGGCGATGGCGGAGATCCAAAGTGCGGTCGTCGCCTCCTCGCTGGTGTTGCTGGCCGTTTTCATCCCGGTCGGCTTCTTCCCGGGGGCGACCGGACAACTCTACAAACAGTTCGCGCTGACTATTGCGGCGGCGATCACGATCTCGCTGTTCCAGGCGCTGACCTTGGCCCCCGTCCTCTCGGCCCGGCTTCTCGGCGAAGAATCAGAAGCGAAATTCTTGTTTTTCCGCTGGTTCAATCACGGCTTGAAACG
>DATCGB010000205.1:0-5174 GCA_036509155.1 Candidatus Tumulicola sp.
TGGTCCTTCCGTTCGTGCAACCGGAGGGCGTCGCCATTCTGCAGCGGGGGACCACCGACGCCCGCGAACGCGCCGCGCTGACCGACGCCGCGCTCATGCTCGCAGCTCGCGTCGAGGAAGAACACCTGTTGGAAGGCGAGCGCCGCATCTTCCTGGTGCGCAAGTCGGGCGCGACGCCGCTGCGCTTTCCACGCCGAACCGGCATCCCCGAAAAACGCCCGCTCTGCATGTAACGGCCGCCGACGGTCGTCCGGCTTCGCCATTTTGGCGTTGCGTGGACGTACGGATGGCCGTTTTGCAAGCCTTTAGCGTTAACTGCTTGACATATAACGCTTAACGTTATATGGTCAACGTGTGATTCGGGGCTTTCGCGACCGCGACTCCAAGCAAGTTTGGGACCGCGACCCGGTCGCGCGATATCGAACGTTTGAGAAGGTCGCGCGGCGCAAGCTCACAATGGTGCAAAACGCTCGAACGATCTTAGACTTGCGCTCTCCGCCCGGCAACCAACTGGAATCACTCAAAGGTGATCGACGGGGGCAGTATACGATCCGCGTCAATCGACAGTATCGTATTTGCTTCGTTTGGCGCCAGGACGGAGCCCACGACGTCGAGATGACGGATTATCGCTGAAAGGGAGGCCGATCGTGGCTAGAAAGATTCCGCCGACTCATCCGGGCGAGGTCCTGCTCGAGGAGTTTATGAAACCGTTTGGTCTGAGCGCAAACGCCCTTGCGACCGATCTGGGATTGGCGGCGACCCGAATCGGCGACATCGTCCATCAGCGCCGCGGCATCACGCCGGAAACGGCGATTGCCCTCGCGGAGTATTTCGGAACCTCCGTCGAGTTCTGGTTGGGGATTCAGATGCAATACGATAGAGAAACGGCCGAGGACGAGATCGGCCTGCAAGTGCGTAAGCGAGTCCGACGACGGGATCTGGTAGCCACCTAAGACCGGCGTGTAAGTTTCACGTGGAACGCGGATGGGCGAGTTCAACCCGTGAACAGCCTCACGAGGCTGGCGAGCACCCGTCCAAGGATCCCTGGGCGTTGCGCCGCGCGAGGGACTTGCTTCGCCAGCGCGATTTGGCGCATGTCCGAAGCAACGGAGCGGCGGATTTCGTCGAATCGGTTTTGGGTTCGAAAAGTCCGGGCCGCGCCCGGGTCGGGCGGATCCATCGGCACGCAATGAGTGTAACACCCGGCCCCAGTTGTTTCCCGTGAAACACGGGGCTTCCCCAAATGCGGTAGGATGGAACGGCATGTACCGTCCGCACCCGCTCGATGCGCAACTTGCCCAAGCGTTGCCGCCGGGATCGCTGTTCGCGGTCGGGGGCCGCGTCCGGGATGAAATTCGCGCCGCTTTGGGGCAGGCCGAGCCGTCCGGCAAGGATTTGGACTACCTCGTCGCCGGCGTGCCGCTGGATCGGCTTCGCAGCCGGCTCGAGCCGCTCGGGCGGATCGACGTCGTGGGAGCGGCCTTTGCCGTCCTGAAGCTGACCGTTGCGGGCGAAACGGTCGACGTGGGACTTCCTCGGCGGGAGAAGTCGATCGGGCACGGGCACCGCGACTTCGAGGTCCAAAGCGGCCCCGAAATTCCGCTTGAGGACGATCTGGCGAGACGCGACTTTCGCATGAACATGATCGCGCGAGCCCTTCCGGCGGGAAGGCTTATCGATCCCTACGGGGGCGAAGCCGACATCCGGGCTCGGCGGATCGACATCCTCACCCCCGAGGTCTTCGTCGAGGACCCGCTGCGAATGCTGCGCGCCGCGCAGTTCGCGGCCCGCTTCGCCTACGAACCGACCGCCGCGGCGCGCGCCGCGATGGAGCGCGCGGCGCCGCTGGTCGGCACCGTGTCGGCCGAGCGCGTCTGCCACGAGTTGACCAAGCTGCTCACGCTCTCGGAAAAACCGTCCATCGGCCTCGAACTCCTTCGCGAAACCGGCGTTTTACACGAGATGTGGCCCGAGCTGCTTGAGGGCGTGGGCGTCGAGCAGAACGAGTGGCACGCCTACGACGTATGGCACCACAGCATGGTCACCCTCGACGCCAGCCCGCTGGGCGACCTGGTCCTGCGCCTCGCGGCGCTCCTGCACGACGTCGGCAAGCCGCGCGTGAAGGACGGGCCGCACTTCTACCGTCACGAGATCGTCGGCGCCGAAATGACGCGCGCCATGCTCGGGCGCTTCCGTTTTTCCCACGACGTGATCGACGCCGTCGAAGGACTCGTGCGCCAGCACATGTTCGCGGCCGACCCCGAGACCAAAGACGCGGCCGTTCGCCGGTTCGTTCGACGGGTCGGGCTCGAAAACCTCGAACACCTGTTCGCACTTCGGCAGGCCGACGTCGCCGGATCGGGTTTGCCCAAACGCGGCGATCACAACGAGCGCTTCGCCGAGCGCGTGCGCGCCGAGGTCGCGCGCAAGCCCGCGTTTTCGATTGCCGATTTGCACGTTTCCGGCGACGACGTCATCGCCGCGCTGATTCGTCGCGGCGAAGCGCCGCCGGAATTTCGCGGCGACGAGCGGGTCGGGGGCGCGCTGCGCGCGCTGTTCGAGCAGGTTACCGACGTACCCGAAGGTAACGAGCGCAGTTCGCTGCTGCGCCAGCTCGAACGCTATCTCGATGCGCGTTCCGCGCGCAATGCACGCGCGTAGAACACCGGAGAAGTATACTGGCGCGCATCATCGCACTCGTGAATCAAAAGGGCGGAGTCGGCAAGAGCACGACTGCCGTCAATCTCGGTGCGGCGCTAGCCGTGCTGGGAAAACGCGTGCTCGTCGTCGATTCCGACCCGCAGGGAAACACGACCACCGGCCTGGGCATCGACAAACCGCGGCTCGAACGCGACGTGTACGACCTGCTGCTGCAGGAAGCGTCGGTCGACGACGTGATCGTCCCGACCGAACTCGAAGGCTTGTGGCTGGTGCCGTCGACGATCAATCTTGCGGGCGCCGAAATCGAACTCGTCTCGGCCCTGTCGCGAGAAACGCGGCTGCGTCAGGCGATTCTTCCGATCGCATCGCGCTACGATTTCGTGTTCATCGACTGTCCGCCGTCGCTAGGTCTGCTCACGATCAACGCCCTAACCACCGCCCAGGAATGCATCATTCCCGTTCAAGCCGAGTACTACGCGCTCGAAGGCCTTTCGCAGCTCACCAACGTCGTGCGGCGCGTGCGCGAAGCGCTCAATCCGCCGCTGCACGTAAGCGGCGTGCTGGTCACGATGTTCGACGGCCGCACGCGTTTGGCCACCGAAGTGCTCGAAGAACTCGTGAAGTTTTTCCCCGAGCAAATGTTCAAAACGCAGATTCCGCGCAACGTTCGGCTTTCCGAAGCGCCGTCGTACGGGCGCCCCGTCATCCTGTTCGACATAAAGAGCCGCGGCGCTCAAGCGTATCTGGCGCTCGCGCGTGAAATGATCGAAAAACCGGCAGAGGTTCGCGCATGAGCGCTCCAAAACGCGGGCTCGGGCGCGGTTTAGGTGCGCTGCTGGGTGAGTCTTCGGGTCCCGAGTCGCGCGAACGCGAATCGTTGCGCGAGATACCGACCGATCGCATCACGCCCAACCCATTTCAGCCGCGAAAAACGTTCGACCCCCAACCGCTCGACGAGCTGAAAGGATCGATCGCCGAATATGGGGTGCTCGTGCCGATCATCGTGCGGCCGCGCGGCGATGGGTTCGAACTCGTTGCGGGCGAACGCCGCTGGCGCGCGTGCGCCGCGCTGGCGCTTGCGACGATTCCGGCGATCGTGCGCGCCGGCGACGATCGTGACACGCTCGAAGTCGCCATGATCGAAAATCTTCAGCGGGAAAATCTCAATCCGCTCGAAGAAGCGGCCGGTTTCCAGCACTTGATCGACGAGTACGGCTTTACCCAAGACGACGTCGCGCGCCGGCTCGGGCGCAGCCGTTCCGCGGTCGCCAACACGGTGCGCCTGCTGGCGCTGCCGGACGCGATCAAGGCGATGCTGGCCGACGGCCGGCTCTCGGCGGGCCACGCGCGCGCCCTGCTGGCGGCCGATCCGGACAAACGCGTCGGGCTGGCCGAACGCGCGGCCGTCGAAGGCCTAACGGTTCGAGCGATCGAGCGGCTGGCGGGCGCGGTAACCACGCCCCAGGCACCCCCGACGGGGCCGAAATCGCGCGAACTTTCGCCGGAAGAACGCGACTTCGAGTCGCGCCTGCGCGAACGTTTCGGCACCCACGTGGCAATCGTCCGAGCCGGGCAGGGCGGACGCATCGAACTGCGCTTCGGAGGCGATGCGGAACTGATGCGCCTCGGCGACCTTCTGCTCGGAGACGAGTGACGTCCGTGCCGATTACGCGCGTCGTGACGGTGCTGATGTCGGGCGCGATCGCCTTTGTATTGCTCGTGCCGCTGGCCATCGCGCGCCATAACCCGTTGCTGGCCGTCGCGATCGTGGTCGTTTTCGCCGCGTACTTGGCGGCCAACGTGCTTTTGTGGCTGCGTCTCAAACCGCGCGCGTGACGCGTGCCGCACGGGCCGCACTGTTGCGCGGCATCTACGTCATCGCAAACGAAGGCGAGCCCGATCCGTCGGCGATCGTTCGCGGGGCGCTGAGCGCCGGCGTACGCGTCGTGCAGTATCGCGCCAAGCGCGGTATCGTAGTGGAGCGGCTGCGCGAACTGCGGAGGCTGACCCGCGAATGCGGCGCGCTGCTCCTGCTCGACGACGACGCCCGCGCGGCCGTGGAATTCGATTGCGACGGCGTGCATCTCGGCCCCGACGACCGCGGCTTTGCGAACGTTGCGCCGATTCGCGCGGCCCTGGGATCGCGGCTGATCGGCCTTTCGTGCGGCACGCCCGCCGAGGCGCGAGCCGCCACATCCGACGTCGATTACATTGGCGCGGGCGCCGTGTACGCGACCGCCTCGAAGGACGACGCCGGCGACCCCATCGGCGTCGCCGGTTTGCAACGCGTCGCGGGCGCGACGACGCTTCCGGTCGCGGCCATCGGCGGTATCGGTGCCGGCAATCTCGACGCCGTCGCCCGGACCGGGGTGGCGATGGCGGCCGTGATCTCGGCGGTGGCCAACGATCCCGACCCGGCCGCGGCCGCGGCGCGCTTGGTGCGTATTTGGAACGAGGCGTCGCCGGCATGATCGTGCTTTCGATCGGGACGACCCACCCGTGGAACGTGGCGG
>DATCGB010000206.1:0-10412 GCA_036509155.1 Candidatus Tumulicola sp.
ACCGGCGCCAAGCGACCCGAACGTCGTCTACGCCTACGCCGACACCGAGGATCGCGGCGGCGCGATCTATCGCAGCGACGACGCCGGCGCGCATTTTATGCCCGCGAACGGCGAACCCCAAATCGCGCAGCGCGGCGACGACCTGGTGTCGCTGGCAGTCGATCCGCGCGACCCGAACGTGACGTACCTGACGAATACCGCATTTTACCGGTCGACCGACGGCGCCAAGACGTTTACCGCCATCAAAGGGGCACCCGGCGGCGACGACTATCACACCGTATGGATCGACCCCGACGATCCAAAAATCATCGCGCTGGCGGCCGATCAAGGTGCGACGATTTCGGTCAACGGCGGGCGGACGTGGAGTTCCTGGTACGATCAGCCGACCGCCGAGATGTACCACGTTTCGGCCGACGACCGATTTCCGTATTGGGTATGCGGAGGCCAGCAGGAGAGCGGATCGGCGTGCGTTAGCAGCCGCGGCAGTTGGGGTCAGATCACGCAGCGCGACTGGCATACGGCCGGCGCGCAAGAGTACGGTTACGTCATTGCAGACCCGCTGCATGCCGGCATATTCTACGGCGGCAAAGTCGAGCGGTTCGACGAGCGCACCCGGCAGTCGCAAGAGGTCTCGCCGATCGCGCTGCCGTCGAAGAACTACCGCACGGTTCGAACCGAACCGCTGGCCTTCGACCACTTCGACCGGCGCCGTCTCTACTTCGGCGCCAACGTCGTCTTCGAAACGCGCGATGGAGGCGCACGCTGGCGCGCGATTAGTCCCGACCTGACGCGCGCGCACCCGACGATTCCCGCCGTCCTGGGAACGTTCGAGCGCGACGACCCACAGCGCGGCGCGCACCGCGGCGTCGTTTACGCCTTGGCACCGTCGTATCGCCACGCCGGGACGATCTGGGCGGGCACCGACGACGGGCTAGTCTGGATCACGCGCGACGGAGGCGCGCGCTGGAAAAACGTTACGCCGCCGGCACTCACGGCGTGGAGCAAGGTCTCACAGATCGACGCGTCGCGAACCGACGACCAAAGCGCGTTCGTCGCCGTCAACCGGTTTCGCCTGGACGATCTGCATCCGTACGTGTACGTTACGCACGACGGCGGCGCGCGCTGGAAACTCGCGGTCGCGGGGCTTCCAAATCAACCGGTCAACGCGGTGCGGCAGGATCCGCAAGAGCCGCGCCTGCTGTACGCCGCAACCGAAAACGGGGTCGACGTTTCGTTCGACGAGGGCGCCCACTGGCAGTCGCTCCAGCTCAATCTTCCGCCCACCTCGGTGCGCGATTTGATCGTTCACGGAAACGATGCAATCGTGGCGACCCACGGTCGCGGATTCTGGATTCTCGACGACCTCGCCCCGCTGCGCGACCTGGCGCGCCGCAGCGCCTCGCCGGCCTCGAACGTCCGCGCATATCTGTTCGCTCCGGAACTCGCTTACCGCGTGCGCGACAACGTCAACACCGACACGCCGCTTCCGCCCGAAGAACCGGCCGGTCAGAATCCGCCCGACGGCGCGATCCTCGACTACGCGCTAGCCGCGGGCGCGCGGCGCGTCGTTCTGACGATCTACGACGGCGACAAACGGGTCGTGCGACGCTACGCCAGCGACGACTCGCCGCCGCCGCCGATTGCCCATCTGGATAAGCCGGCCGCGTGGGAACGGCCGTTTCGAGTGCCGGCGACCGGCCCGGGAATGCATCGGTTCGTTTGGGATTTGCGCGAGCCGCCGCCGCGTTCGGCGTCGCCGGATCTCCCGATCGCGGCCGTCGAACGCGATACCGCGCGGATACCGCAGGGAGCGCTGGTCGTACCCGGCCGCTATTCGGTCGTCTTAGACGCGGACGGCGTTACCGTGCAGCGGTCGCTGACCGTCGCGATGGATCCGCGCGTTTCGATGTCGGCCGCCGCGCTGGAGCGGCAATACGCGCTCGCACACGAGTTGACGACCCTGATGGATCGCAGCGATCACGACGCGCGCGCGGCCGGGCACGTGGCCACCGCCCAGGCGTTCGACGGCTTGAATGCGGAGGCGGCCTTCCTGCTCGACACGATCGACGGTGCCGATGCCCCGGCGACCAGCCAGGCGGCCGCAGCCGTCGCAACCCTCCGGGAGCAGCTGCAGACGATCGAGCGCCGGCCCGCTGCCGACGCGTCACGCCCCCGAAGTTAGGGTATAGGGGATGCAATACTTTTTGAAAGGAGCAGGTCATATTCATGAAAGCCATTCGTCTTGCTTTAGCCGCGATCGCTCTGGGAGCGATCTCGTTCGCGTTCGCCACGCCGGTTACGGCGGCCACCAGCACCCTGACCGTGAATCTCGCTTCCCAGAATAATTCGGGCGAGAGCGGCACGGCCACGCTGACGCAGCAGCCCGATGGCGTGCAAGTCGTCATCTCGCTGGCCAATGCGCCGACCAGCGCGCAGCCCGCCCACGTTCACATGGGAACCTGCGACAAGCTCAACCCGGCTCCGGAATATCCGCTGACCAGCATTACCGCCGGCAGTTCGACGACGCTCATCAAGGGCGTCACCATCGATCAGTTGCTGGCCAAGCCGGTCGCCATCAACGTGCATAAGAGCACGAGCGATCTCGGAACCTACGTGGCTTGCGGAAACATCGCGGCTAGCTAAGGCGTCGAAGTTGCCGCACGACGAACGTTCGTCGCCGGTTTCCCGCTTCGGCGAGCCCGCCGAAGCGGAACTTCCGGCCGACATCCGCGACGTTTACGAGACGAGCCGGGCGAAACTTGGATTCGTTCCCAACGTCTTTCGGGCATACGCTCGACGGCCGGACCACTTCCGCGCCTTCATGGCCTACCACGACGTGCTGATGAAGGCCCCCGGCGGTCTCAGCCGGGCCGAACGGGAAGCCATCGTGGTGGCGGTTTCCTCCGAAAATGCCTGTCAATACTGCATGACGGCGCATGGCGCGGCGTTGCGGATCTTAGGCAAAGACCCGATCCTGGCCGAGCAGATCGCCAACAACTGGCGCACGGCCGAACTCACCCCGCGTTGGCGTGCGATGCTCGACTTTGCGTCGCACGTCAACGAGCCCGGGTTTGCAGCCGACGACGACGAGATCGACGCGCTGCGCGCCGAAGGTTTTTCGGACGACGATATCTGGGATATCGCCGCGATCGCCGGCTTCTTCGGTTTTTCCAACCGGATGGCGGGCGTGATGGACATGCGTCCAAACGCCGAATTCTATTCGATGGGTCGTTAGCCGGCGAGCATCGTCGCGTAGCGCGCCGGATCGATATTCCCGCCGCTGACGATCGCACCCACGCGCTTTCCGGCCAGTTCGGGAATGCGCCGCGCCAGCAGCGCGGCGATCGCGGCCGCGCCGCTCGGCTCGACCACCAGTTTCATTCGCGCGAACGCGAACCGCATCGCCGCGATCAGTTCGTCGTCGCCGACGGTAACCACCGCTACGCCGAGTTCGCGCGCGATGCGAAACGTCAACTCGCCGGGGGCGGTCGTCGCCAAGCCGTCGGCGATCGTTTTGGGAACGCCTCCCCCGACGCGTTCTCCCGCGGCGAGCGAGCGGGCGAAGTCGTCGCCGGCTTCCGGCTCGACGCCGTAGACGGCGATCGCCGAGTCGATCTCGGCGGCGGCGAGCGCCGTTCCAGCCATCAATCCTCCGCCGCCGACCGGCACCACGATCGCGTCGAGCGCTCCGGCATCGTCCAACAACTCGAGCGCCGCGGTGCCGGCGCCGGCCACGATGCGCGCGTCGTCAAACGGGGGAACCAGCGTCGCGCCGCGCTCCGCCGCGATGCCGGCGGCGACTTCTTCGCGATGCGAACGTTCGCGTTCGTAAAGCACGACCCGCGCGCCATACTCGCGCGTCGCCTCGAGTTTGACGGTGGGCGCGTCCGACGGCATGACGATGGTCGCCTCGATACCCAAGATGCGGGCGGCCAGGGCCACCCCTTGGGCGTGGTTGCCGCTCGAAAATGCGACGACACCGGCCGCGCGCTGCGACGGCGTCAAGGACGCTAGAAAGTTGTAGGCGCCGCGAAACTTGAACGCCCCCATCCGCTGAAGGTTTTCGCATTTTACGAAAACCGTTGCGCCGGCGCGATCGTCGAGCGTGCGCGAGCGCACGACCGGGGTGCGATGAGCGACGCCGCGCAGCCGTTCGGCGGCGGCGACGATGTCGGCGTACCCGACCGTCATGGCACGGCTAGGAGGCTGGTGCGGCGGCGGCCATTTTGAAGCTCCAGTTGACGACCTTGCCGTTTTCGTCCAGACGCATACGTTCGAGGTATGCGCGCTTCTCGAACTTCACGTCGAAACAGTGCCATCCGGGTTGGCAGCCGGCGGTCGTTTCTTTGATCGACTGGAGCTTGCCCTGGGCGGCGAGTTCGTCGGACCACTCGGCCACCTTGACGCGCGGAATCGTGACGCCTTTGGCGATGTCGCCTTGGACCGGACGCAGGTCGTTATTTATAACGGCGTGGGTGATCTTGTCGGCCTGGCGCTCGTTTTTGTTTTCAAACGAACAGCCGGCAAGGGCGACGGCGACCGCGGCAACGGTAAGGACTTTTGCGAATTTCACGGCGCGACGGCCTCCTTCGACGTATCGGCAGAGAATCGGGCGAATGCGAGCTTGGGGTTCCACTCCTGCGCCAGTCGCAGGCTCCACTCGCTTTCGAAGAGTGCCGCCGGACGGCCGTCCCAGTCTTCAACGAGCCGGGCGTTCGACGGCATCTGCGCGCTCGCAATGCGTTCGGGATCGCCGGTGACGTGACGCGCCAGCCCGAACGGCAGCGTGGAGAAGAGCGTCTTCACGTTGTACTCGGCCTCGAGGCGATACTTCGCGACTTCGAACTGCAGTTCGCCGACCGCCGCCAAGATGGGTTCGGTCCGGGTGGAACCCAACGGATAGAATACTTGCACGGCCCCCTCCTCGCGCAGCTGCGCGATCCCTTTTCCGAACGACTTGTAGCTCGATGTGTCGATACTCCGCACCGCCGAGAAATGTTCCGGTGCGAAGGCCGGAATCGGCGGAAAGTCGACCGGGGCGCCGTCGTAGAGCGAGTCGCCGATGGCGAAGGCGCCGGGATTGGCCAAGCCGACCACGTCGCCGGCGTACGCGGCGTCGAGCGACTCCCGCTCGTCGGCGAACAACCGCATGGCGCGCGACAGCCGCACTTCTTTGCCGGTGCGCCCGTTTCGCACCAGCATGTCGCGTTCGAACTTCCCCGAGCACACGCGCACGAACGCGATCCGGTCGCGATGGCGCGGGTCCATGTTGGCTTGGATTTTGAAGACGAACCCGGTGAACTCTTGGCTGGCCGGCGGAATGCCGGCGCGCGGGCCGGGCAGCGGCGCCATCTCGACGAAGTTGTCGAGAAATAGCCGTACCCCGAAGTTGGTTACCGCACTCCCGAAAAACACCGGCGTCGCGGCGCCCCGCAGCATGGCGTCGCGATCGAAGCTTTCGCCGGCGCCGTCGAGCAGGTCGAGGCCCTCGCGAAAACGCACGAAGTTGTGCTCGTCGACCAACTCGCGCAAGCGCTCGTCGCGTGCGTCGGTCATCGTCTCGGCCGCGCGGGTCGCTCCGTGCGCCGAACGTTCGAACAAATGGAGCGCGCGGGTCCGGCGGTCGTACACGCCTTTGAACTCGTCGCCGCTGCCCAGCGGCCAGTTCATCGGATATGCCCCAATGCCGAGCACGGTTTCGAGCTCGTCGAGCAACTCCAGCGGATCGCGGCTCGGACGATCGAGCTTGTTCACGAACGTAAACAGCGGAATACCGCGCTCGCGACAGATCGCAAAAAGCTTTTTGGTTTGCGGTTCGACGCCTTTGGCGGCGTCGATCAGCATGACCGCGCTGTCGGCGGCAAGCAGCGTGCGGTAGGTATCCTCGCCGAAGTCCTGGTGGCCCGGCGTGTCGAGCAGGTTCAGCGTGTGCCCGGCATACGGAAACTGCAGGACCGTGGACGTGATCGAGATTCCGCGCTCGCGCTCGAGTGCCATCCAGTCGCTGGTCGCCTGGCGCTGGCGCTTGCGGGCCGACACTTGACCGGCCACGTGGATCGCACCGCCGTAGAGCAGCAGCTTCTCGGTTAGGGTCGTCTTTCCGGCATCCGGGTGCGAGATGATCGCAAAGGATCGCCGCTTGCGGACTTCATCTTCAATCGTCATTCGTGTTCGTTCGCTCGTTCCGGGCCGGGTTCGTAGACGCGTAGCTCGTTTCCGCCCGCGGCGTTCCCGCGAAGCAAAGCGACCCCGCGCGGGGTGCGGTAGAATCGGGCCGGCGGCGGAATCCGAAAGCGATCGGCTCCCCGCCGGACGTACGCTTCGGCGCCGGCAACCGAAATCGTGCAATCGCCGAACTTCAGCGTTGCGGGCGGCGCGACGGCGACCGCGTCGGGCGGAAGATGGGCCAGCACGTAGTCCCGCGGGCCGGTCGTTTTCGACGTTTGTATCAGACATTCGGGAAGCGCCGAAAGCGCCCACGGGGCGTCGCCCCGCATCCCGGCGCGCGTCCCGGTTCCGATTCCGGTCGAGGGCTCGGGCTTCGGCGGTGCCGACGCGTAGACCGAGGCGATCTTGATCCGAATCAGATCCCGGTTCGTCCAAGCCGCAATCGCCATGGCGATTCCAACGACGACGACCGTCGCGATGACGAAGTACCGCAACATACGACGATTTAGAGCGACTCGACGTAGGCGGCCACGTCGGCAACGTCGCGTTCGTTCAGCGGGGTGGGGAAAAGTTTCGGCATCGGCGGATTCGGATTTTCGATCCAGGCGATCGTCGCGTCGAGGTTCATCTTCCGCCGTTCGCCGGTGAGTGCGGGGCCGACCCCTCCCTCGCGGCCGGTAGCGCCGTGGCACGCCGCACAGTTTGCGGAAAAGATCGTGCCGCCGCGTTGAATCGACACGTCGAGCTGCGCTTGGGGCGACGCAATGGTTTGGGCGGTCGTCTGACGTGAACGCGAGCATCCGGCGGCCGCGATGACGCACGATAAGTAAATCAGGCAAACGAAGGCGCGATTCACGGCCGCTCCATTTTTCCTAGCGACTTTCGCGGCCCAGTCGATAGAGTCCAAAAAGCACGATCGCTAGGCCGGCGTAGGCGAGGGCGGGGAATATCGCCAGACCGAGCAGCACGACGAAAGCGCCGAATGCGATCGTCGGCGGCCACGGCGTGCCGGTCGTGAACGTTCCCAAACGTTCGCCGGCGGCGTCGGCGTTGGTCGCGTCGCCGCGGTCGCCGATTAGACGAGCCTCGCGCTCGGCAACGTACATATATCCTGCCGCAAACGTCAAAGCGGCGGCCATGAGCCCTAACAAGAACGTGCCGTCGAGATTGCGCGAGCTGAACCAATACACGACCGCGATCGCCACGCCGAACGACGCCGAGGACACGAACAGGCGCCGGCCCACCTTCATCCCTTTGGCCTCGCGAGCTCGGGGTGCTTGGCATCGAAGACCGGCCGTTCCGACCGGATCGGCGGCAGCGACGTAAAGTTGAACTCGGGCGGGGGCGAGCTGGTCCACCACTCCAACGTATATCCGCCCCACGGATCGGCACCCGCATATCTCCGTGAGAAAAACGTCGTGACCACGTCGTAAGCAAAGAGCAGCACGCCGATCGCCATGATTGCGGCGCCGACGCTCGCGATCAGGTTCAAGGTTCCCCAGCCGGGAAGCGGCGCATACGTGTAGACGCGTCGCGGCATCCCCATGTCGCCGAGGAAATGCATCACGAAGAACGTCGCGTTGAAGCCGACGAACAATAACCCGAAGACCCACTTCCCGAGGCGCTCGGAAAGCATCTTGCCGAACACTTTCGGAAACCAAAAGTAGATCGCTGCAAAGATCGCAAACAGGCTCCCACCGCCCAGCACGTAGTGGAAATGCGCGACCAAAAAGTAGCTATCCTCGGCATTGAAATCGATCGGCGGCGAGGCCACCATGACGCCGCTGATGCCGCCGATTAAGAAATTCAGCATGAAACCGATTGCGAAAAGCATCGGCGTAGCGAAGACGATCGAACCCTTCCACATCGTACCGATCCAGTTAAAGAACTTAATCCCGGTCGGAACCGCAATCAGAAACGAGACGCCGGAGAAGAACAGATTGGCCACCACGCCGGTGGTGAACATGTGGTGCGCCCAAACGCCCATCGAAAGTCCGGCGATCGCAAACGCCGAGAGTACCAGGCCGGTATAGCCGAAGACCGGTTTGCGCGAAAACACCGGGATGATTTCGCTAATGACGCCGAAATACGGCAAAATCATGATGTAGACTTCGGGATGGCCAAAAAACCAGAAAAGATGTTGGTACAGTATCGGGTTGCCGCCGGCACCCGCTTGAAAAAACTGGCCGCCGAGATGCCGATCGATGTAGAGCATCGCGAGCACGGCCGCCAACGACGGGAAGGCCATGAGAATCATCAGCGAGGTTGCGATCATTTCCCACGTAAAAATCGGCAATCGCCACATCGTCATGCCCGGGGCCCGGTACAGAAACGTCGTCGTGATGAAGTTGACGGCGGTGAAGATACCGGAAACACTCGTCATCAGAAGGCCCGCGATCCACAGATCTTGGCCGCCGCCGGTCGCGATCTTGATGCCGGAGAGCGGAGCGAACGCCGTCCAGCCGGTGGCGGCCGCCCCGCCGTTCACCAAGACTCCGCTAAAGACGGTCAGGCCGCCGAAGAAAAACAACCAGTACGTGACGGCATTGAGGCGTGGAAACGCCATATCCGGCGCGCCGATTTGGAGTGGGATCAGGTAGTTTCCCAGACCCAGCGCAAAGGGCACGACGAATAGAAAGATCATCGCCGTTCCGTGGAGCGTGAACACCTCGTTGTACTGATGCGGCCCGACGAGCGTCATTTCTGGTTGGGAAAGCTGAGCGCGGATGACCATCGCCAGTGCGCCCGCAACCAAAAAGTAAAACACGCTCGTGCACATGTACAACGTGCCGACGTGCTTGTGGTCGGTCGAGGTCAACCATTCGACGATGCCGCGACGGGCGGGGTCCGATCGAGGCGAGGGCGCGGTCGCGGTCGTCACGAAGGGCCTCCGACGGGGGAAAGCGCGGCCGAAGAGCCGCCGCTGCGCAGCCAGCGCGCGTAGTCGTTTTGAGTAACGACGCGGACGCCGAACGTCATCGTTGCGTGATCGAGGCCGCAAAACTCCGCGCATTTCCCGCGGAAAAACCCCAAATGGGTCGGCTGTAGGTCGAAATAGTTGTCGATGCCGGCGATCGCGTCGCGTTTGAACAAAAATCCGGGAATCCAGAAGGCATGGTTGACGTCTCGCGACGTCAGGTGGATGCGGGTCGTCTCGCCCAGCGGAAGAATCAGCGCAGGCGGGCTTTGCGGCGTTCCGACGACCGCGATCGGATGGCCCGGATAACGGAATTCCCACGACCACCGAAACGCGATGACGTCCACGACGTTCGCCGGATGCGGCGCGAGGCGTTCGACTCGGGCCTCTTCAACGTACGTTACGCCGAAGAGCGCGAGGACCATCAGGATCGGAATGCCGGTGTAGACGAATTCCCAACGATTATTGCGGCGAAACTGCGGCGGGTATGCTTCGCTACGGCGCCGCCAAACCACCAGCGGGACGAGAATGAGCGTAAAGACGATCGCCGCAACCGCCAGCCCGGCGTAAAAGAAGATCGTCCAGTCTTGGTACATCGCCTGCGCCTGAACGGTCGCTCCGCGCGGCAGTCCATACGTGCGACCGCAGCCGGCGCTGCAAAGCGCCGCCAGCACGGCCAGCGCAATTCGTCCGTTACGCATCGCTGCCTATCAGCCGGCATACGAGCACGATCAGTCCTAGGCCGAGCAGCCACGCGACCATTCCTTCGGCCACCGGTCCGATGTTGCCCAGCGCGATCCCGCCCCGCTGGGGCGGATCGGTTTGGAGCACGTTCACGTACCGGACGACGTCGTTGACCTGCGCGTCCGACAACGTGTGCGGATCGAATGCGGGCATAACACCCGGGCCGATTCGAATCGCCTGCGCGACCTGCGTAACGGTTGCAATTTCGAGATTCGGCGCGAGCCAGCCATAGCCGACCGCGCCCCCTTTGCCGGTTGCACCGTGACACGCCGAGCAGTTGGCGATGAACAGCGCGCGGCCGCGCTGCAGATTTCCGGTGTTGTCGACCCGGACTTCCGCGTTGCTTCCACGCGAGCGCGACATCACGAACCCTACGAGCGCGTCGATCGCGGCCGGCGACAGCCGCGGCGTGCCTGCGACATTTTGGATCCCGGGGACGCTGGCGGGCATGCGGCCGGTGGTCAGGTAGAATTCGACGGTCATTCGACTAACGGCACGTAGGTTCGGCCCATTAGCCGAGCCCTCCAGGTGGACGCCGTGACATGACGAGCAGTGGACGGCGAAGAGGTCGCGCCCTGCGCTC
>DATCGB010000207.1:0-2807 GCA_036509155.1 Candidatus Tumulicola sp.
GAGCCGCGGATGTAGTATACCTGGCCGAAGCCGTAGTTGCCGATCTGCGATACGACGCCTGGCTGCGAGTAAATCGCCGAGTAGGCGCTATCGATATTTCCGCCGCCGCCGATGCCTTGCACGGCCGTCTGCGTCGCCGCATTGACCGAGTAGACGTCGGCAGTCGTGCCGGACTTGACCAGATTTCCGGAAGCGCGCGCGCCGACCGTTGCGATCGTCTTGAGGCCCTTTTGCATTTTCAGCGCGAGGGTCTGCGACTGATCGGCAAAGATCGTCACGCCCGGATAGGTCGCGGGTTGGTATTGGTCCTTCGATACCGACACGGTGTACGTGTCCGGCGCGAGGGAGAGGAAGGTGAAATGTCCGCCTGCGTCTGTGGTCGCCGCGATGGTCTGCGATGCCGAGGAAGCCTTGACGGCGACCCCAGCGATCGGAGCACCTTTTTCATCGGTTACCTGGCCGCTCAAACTTCCCGTGGTTCCCGCCAGTACCCATGTTGCCTGGGACAGGAATGCCACGGTCAGTGCAAACGCCACGACGACCTGACGGAGGGTTCGCGTTGTACTCATTTGTGCCCTCGATCAGTGGTGTGTGTTAGCGCCACGCGAGGGTGACTGCAGTGGCTTCTCAGCCTCAGCAGCTTCTCAGGTGACGCAACGGGGGCACTTTCATGCGACGAGGGCTCGTTCCTTTAAGACCGTTTAAGGCGGGCCGCCAGCAATCCCGGGATTTCCGACGGCCGCTCGGCCACCGGCACGCCGGCGGCCCGAAATGCCTCGATCTTGCTCTGCGCGGTGCCGAAGTTTCCGGAGATGATCGCCCCGGCATGCCCCAGCGACTTACCGGCCGGGGCGTTGCGCCCGCCCACGAAGGCCACGATCGGGGTTCCCGGCAGGTGTTCCTTAATGTAGGCGGCCGCGTCTTCTTCGTCCGATCCGCCGATTTCGCCGCAAATGACGATCGCGGTGGTCTCAGAATCGTTTTTGAACTCCCGCAGGCAGTCGACGAACGTCGTCCCGATGATTGGGTCGCCCCCGATGCCGACGCAGGTCGACTGCCCCAGCCCGGCGCGGGTGAGGCCGTCGACGACCTCGTAGGTCAGCGTCCCGGACCGGGAAATCAGCCCCACGCCGCCTTCTTTAAAGATATGGCCCGGCATGATCCCGACCAAGCCCTTACCCGGTGAGATAAGACCCGGGCAGTTCGGGCCGATGATCCGCATGCCGCCGGTCGTTCCGACGACGCGGAGCATGTCGTGGACGGGGACGCCCTCGGTGATGCACACGGCCAAGCCGATGCCGGCGTCGTGGGCTTCGTACAGGGCGTCGGCCGCAAACGGCGGCGGAACGAAAATACAGGTATGGGTCGCGCCGGTCGCCTCGACGGCGTCCTTGACCGTGTCGAACACCGGCAGGCCGTGGGGCGTCTTTTGGCCGCCCTTGCCGGGCGTTACGCCGCCGACGATGTTGGTGCCGTATTTGACCATCCGATCGGTATGATACGATCCCTCGCCGCCGGTAATGCCCTGCACGATGATCTTGCTGTTCTTGTCGAGAAAAATGCTCACGTCGCGCTCAGCTCCACGGCGCGCTTGGCGCCTTCGTCCATGGTTTCGACGGGGGTCATGCCGGCCTGCGCGAGGATGCGCCGGCCCTCGTCTTCGTTCGTTCCGGTGAGGCGAATAACGAGCGGAATCTTGCGCGACGTCGTCTCGCGCATCGCGTCGACTATGCCGCGCGCCACTTCGTCGCCCCGCGTGATCCCGCCGAAAATGTTGATGAAGAAAACCTTCGCGCCGGTGCTGTTGACCACCAGGTCGTAACACTTGCGAACGCGCTCCGCGTTCGCGCCGCCGCCGACGTCGAGAAAGTTCGCAATCTTTCCGCCGGAAAAACTGACCGCGTCCATCGTCGCCATCGCGAGCCCCGCACCGTTGGCCATCGTTCCGACCGTGCCGTCGAAGCGGCGGAAGTTGCGGATGCCCAAGCCCGCCTCGGTCGCGAGCCGTTCGTCTTCGTCCAGCGGCAGGGCTTTATGCCATTCCGCAAACTCGGGATTTCGGAACAGCGCGTCGTCGTCGAGTTCGACTTTGGCGTCGGAGGCGTACACGCGCCCATCGGACGTCAGCGCCAGCGGATTGATCTCGACCAGTTTCGCACCGTACCGGAAAAACAGGTCGTACAACGACCCGAGAATGGCTGGAAACTGCTTGCGGAATGCGGGATCGAGGTCGGCGCGAAACGCCAGCTCGCGGCCGATGAAGGGCGAGTAGCCGATCGCGGTATCGACGTAAAATTTGGCGATCGACTCGGGATGGTTTTCGGACACTTCTTCGATGTCCATGCCGCCGAACCGGCTGACCATGATGACCGGTTTCTTGGCGCGGCGATCGATCGCAATCGCGCAGTACGCCTCTTTGGCGATCGGCAGTTTCTCTTCGACCAGCAACGACTTGATCGGTTCGCCGGCCGGGTTTTGACGGTTCGGCGGCATCGGCGTAGCGAGAATTTCCTCGGCGACGCCGCGCCCTTCGCTGCCGGTCGTCGCGAACTTGATTTTGCCGGCTTTCCCGCGGCCGCCCATCAGCACTTGCGCCTTCACGACCCACTCGCCGGCAACCCGTTCGACGAACTCCGCGACGTCGTGCGGCGTGAGCGCGTGCTGACCGCGCGGCACCGGAATGCCGGAACGGCGAAATAACTCTTTGCCCTGGTACTCCATGAGGTTCACGTTTGCGGTTAACTCCTTAGGCCTTCCGGCCCGGTCACACGATGTCGCAGCGTTATGGAGCAACGCTGGGCGCTTCG
>DATCGB010000208.1:0-15556 GCA_036509155.1 Candidatus Tumulicola sp.
ATCAGCGCGAGCGTTGCCGCAAACAGCGCGATGCCGCCCTCGGCCAGCGATTGCAGGAACCAACTGTTGGCGTGCGTGCGCACGCCGAACACGCCGTAGCGCGGAAGTTCCAGCTCGTAATTTCCGGCGCCGACGCCGAGGAGCGGATGGCGCAGCCACATGCGCCAAGCCGCGCCCCACAGTTCCCCGCGATTACCGACGCCGCCCGCGTACGCGCTCGATTCGAGCGATACGCGCAGCACGTTGACGGTGTGCGCGTAGAACGCCCACCATCCGACGACGGCGAGGCCGACGGCCAAACCGGCGTAGGCCGGACGCAGCGCGCGCAGCGCTGCCCGGCCACCGGCGATCGCCAGGATCGCGCCCACCACCGCGAGACCGAAGAGCCCGGCGCGCGAAAACGTGAGCACGTCGGCGCAGGTTGCGATCCCGAGCGCGACGTCGAGCAAAGTCGAACGCCGCGTCAGCGCCCAGGCTCCCAGCGTCGCGAGCGCGACTTGGTAGTAACCGGCCAGCTGATTGGGCCCCTCGAGAAGCCCGGCGATGCGCGGGACGATCGCCCTTCCGACGTACAGCCCGGACGGCGCGCCGATGACTTCTTGCGCGAGCGCCGACACCGATACGAGGATTGCGGCAACCGCGACGGCGCCCGCGATCGCGCGGTCGTCGGCGTCCAGCCGGTAACTCAGATACGCGGCGACGAACAGCGCCGCATATTCGAGGACTTTGAACGTTTCGCGCGCCGTCGCCCCGCGATGCGCTGCGTCGACGGCCGATAGGGCGGTTATCGCGAGGTAGATTCCGAGAACGCCCAGCAGCAGCGGTACCGGACGTTCGCGCAACCGGCGCGCGCAGCCGGCGTACGTCGTCAGCCCGATCAGCACGCCGAGCAGGACGACTTTCGGCAGCGTGACCGTCGTGCCGAGAACTTCGCGATACAGCGCGAACGGCGTCACCAGCACGAGCCCGCACAATCCGTACGCCGGGCGGCGCGCCGTCGCGACCGCGGCGGCCACGAAGACGGCTACGAAAATCGCCGCCGACCACGGGTCGAGTGCGATCGGTATTGCGAACCGGTCGACGACGGGGTGATAGATCAAGAGCGTTCGATGTCGTCGATCAAATACAGCGGACGTCCCTTGACCTCGTCGTAAATTCGGCCCAGATACTCGCCGATGATTCCCAGGCTGATCAGCTGCACGCCGCCCAAGAACACCACGGCGACGATGGTCGACGCCCAACCGGGCGTGTAACCGGGGGGATAGACGCGAAAGAGTTTGGCGATCACGACTACGAGCGCGTATACGAACGCGAGCGCGCTCACGAGGAAACCGAAATATGAAGCGAAGCGCAGCGGGATGTCCGAAAACGACGTGATTCCGTCGATCGCAAACCGAATCATTTGAGGCAGTGGATACTTCGTCGTTCCCGAGAGCCGCTCGTCGCGATCGTATTCCACGCCGACTTGTCTGAAGCCGACCCAGCTTACCATGCCGCGAAGGAAGCGATGGCGTTCGGGGGAACGCCGGAGCGCTTCGACCACGCGCCGGCTCATCAAGCGAAAGTCGCCGGTGTCGACCGGAATCGAAACCTTCGTCAGACGTTTGATGATGCGGTAGAAAAAACCGGCGGTGAAGAGTTTGAAGGCGCTCTCGCCCTTGCGCGTCCGGCGGATCGCGTACACGACGTCGAATCCTTCGCGCCACTTCTCGACGAACGCGGCAATCAGTTCCGGCGGATCCTGCAGGTCGCCGTCCATTAAAATCACCGCCGCGCCGGCGGCGAGTTCGATCCCGGCCGTGGCGGCTAACTGATGGCCGAAGTTGCGCGAGAGGTTGACGAGCACGACGTGCGGCCGGCGGCGCATCTCGTCGCGAATGGCGGGCGCCGTTGCATCCGTGCTCCCGTCGTTGACGAGCACGATTTCGTAGCGCTGCCGGCCGGGCAGGCGCTCCATAATCGCCGCCAGACGCTCGAGCAGCGGTGCGACGTTCCCCTGCTCGTTGTACATTGGGACGACGACGCTTAGGGCCGGTTGCTCGGAAGGCGCGGCGGTCATGCCCGCCTGCCGTTCGACGGCCGAGACCGACTGCCTCGGCGCGGCAGGCGCAGCGGCGGCCGCGACGAGAATGCAGGCCCTCTGTGTACCGTTGCCGACTCATCGCGCTTGCGGCCTGCCTTCTAGCGATCGCCGCGTGCAGCCATTCAAAGCAGGCTGCGCCTCCTCCGCCGCCCACCCCGCCGCCAACCGTCGCGCCGCGAAACGCCGGCTCGGCCCACGCTCGTCCGACGGCCGTCGCGGCTGCGACGGACGCGCCGGTCACGCCATCACCGGCGCCGCCGACGCCCTCGCCGAGCGCCGGCTCGAGCGTTTCGCCCGCGCCGAGCGCGGCCCCGACGCCCACGGCCTTCGTCGCGGTTCCGCGACTGCCGCCCGACGCGCCGCCGCGGATCGTTTCGGTAAACCTCAGCGAGACGACCGTTCGTTCCGGCGACACCGTGTCGGGCACCGTGGTAACCAGTTCCAACGTCGCCAGCGTCGAAGTCCGGGTGGCTTCGTACGGCATGTCGCTGGCCAAAACCGGCGTCGGCCGATTCGCGCTCGCGTACACGCTCGGGTCGCTTCCGTTCTTCGTCCGCGGAACGTACCAGATGAAAATCATCGCGCGCAATTCGCGCGGCGATGCCGCCCAAGCGACGCTGCCGATTACCGTTCGCTAGCGGACGAACTCACTCGGGCGTTCCTGGCGTGGTAAACGCGACGACCTCGTTCTTGTCGCGATCGGCGGTCCAGAAGTGCGACCCGTCGAAAGTCAGTCCCCGCGCGACGAACGGTATCGACGCAAGCGAAGTGAGGTGATGCGTCTCGCCGTCGACCTCCAGCCTCGTGAACTGCAGATTTTTGAAAGCCTTGTCGCCGGTTATGAGATAAAAACGGCCATCGACGGTCGTCATGCCGACGGGTACGCGATCGAGTTGAATCTTCCGAGTTACGGCACCCCGATCGTCAAGTTTCAGAATTTTCCGGTTATGCGCTTGCGAGAGAAACAAACTGCCGCGATCGAAAGCAAGAAACGCCCCGCTAAGATCGGGGCACTCAACGCGGTCGTTCTTGAAGCCTTGGCCGCGAACGAATCGATAGATGTATCGGTCGTCATAATCGTCACCCAAGCCGAGCCGGATTCCGACCCGGAACGGGGCCGTCCCTCTACCGGCCTTTACCGTTGGCTCGAACGTTTGAGAACGACGATTCCGTCGCGGTCGCTGGTTACGACGTACGCGTGGCCGGCGAGCGCTCGCCGCACGCGCGGCTCGTCGACCTCATGCCAGCGTGCCGAGTAATGCGTCCGGTCGTAAACGAACCATCGCTGGCCGTTGAAGTCGATCGAGGCATTCGGGTCGAGGCCTAAGTGCGCGAAGATCTCGTCCTCGGCCCCGACGTCGGCCTGCCGGGGCTGTTGGCGTAACGTCGTTTCGAGCAACGCATCGTGCGCGTTTGGTCGGCGGTAAAGATAGTACCAGTACTCCATTGGACTCGCGAAGATTGCGATCGATATCGACGCGGCGGCTGCCGCCGCGACGAGCCCCTTGGCGAATCGCGGTTTGCTCGCGTGTAATCGCGACGCGCCGTCGACGAATCCCGCCAACGCGTAACCCGACAGCAGCGCGCTATAGTGCGCGCCGGGCACGATCGTAACCGGCTGATGGGCGGCAAGGATTTCCACAAATCCGGGAATCAAAAACAGTCCGTACCGCGAGAGGCATGGAAGGAAGGCTAGCGGGACAAGAATTACCGCTACGTACCGTACGCGCGGAAGGAGCACGCCCCAAAGGACGCCGGGTGCTCCGCCTGGCGCACCGGTCCAGTCGAAGAACCGCAGCGCCGCGTACGGGACGTGCGGATTCAGCGCTTCGCGCACGACTCCGAAGTACGCGAAGGCCATGACGATCGCTAAGCCGGAGATAGCCCATCCGGCGCGCTTGCCCCGAGCGTCGCCGCGCGCCGTTGCCGCGAAGAGCAAACCGTTTGCCGCCAGAACGACGAACTGATCTTCTTTCGTGCAGGCGAGGAGCAGGGCCATGACGATGCTCATCGACCAGCGGCGACGATCCAGAGCATAGACCAGCGTGGCGGAAAGAAGCGGCACGAAAGCCATCTCGTGAAAGTCCCCGACGCCGTTGGCCCACAGGATTGGATAGAGGGCCGCAACGCCGACGAGAGCCAGCGCCGGGACCGGGCTGAACCTGGCGCGCGCCAAGCCCCAGATCGGAAAAACGATGGCCGCGACGAGGACCGCCTGAAAGTACTCGAGGCCGACCGGGCCGAACGCGCGCACGAACGGCCAACCCGTCGCGACGATCGGCGACCAATGAACGAGGAGATGGCTTACGCCGCCTTCGGCCGTGCTTGAAAACCCGTGGCCGAGGCCGGCGATCGTCTGGGTGAAAATGCCCAGATCGACGGCATCGCGGAAGATCGCGTAACGCCAATCCACGATCGCGCAAAGAGTCGACGCCAGCGCGAGAAAAAGCGCGCCGACCAGCGCATCGCAAATCGGAGCCGGCAGCGACCGTTTCGTTGCGGACAACGTTTCGGCGCGAGCACCTGCCGGCGCGTGGGTCACCGTGCGGGTTGGGGCGGTTTCGGCGGGTGGGGCGGGGGCACGCCCGGCGAGGGGAAGCCGCCCGGAAGATTTGGGAACGGCGCGGGGTTGTACGGCGTCGGAAGGCCGCTGGGCTGTTGGCCGTTATTGCCGCTTAGCGCGTCGACCCAGGCGTAGATGGTGTCGCGCACGACGCGGACGTCGGCATCGGTAACGACGATCGAGCGCGGCTCCCGCTGCAGACCGTTTTGGGCGACTTCTTCGGACTGGAACGATCCTCGATCGTACAGGTACCGAAAGATCGTGCCCGAGTTGAAGCGCCGCGTGATTTGGTAGTGCAGCGCGTCGGTGCGATCCATCGGGATGGCTTGCGCGTTCCAGCCGCTGGCGTCTGTCGAAATGTACACGCTGGCGCCAAAGGGCGTGTTCGGCGGCACCTGCACGTTGATCGTGACCAGCACCGGACGCCCGGAAAAATGCTCCGTCGCCGCCACCCCGGTCGCACCCGGCGCCGGCGTGGCGGGCAGCAAATCGGGATTCGGAAGCGGCGACGAGAGCGCCACGGCAAAGCGCGTTACGTCATCGAAGCTGCCTTCCTTCGGGAGCGCCGTGCGCGAAAGATCGAGTTCGGTGACGGTGCCGTTGGGGTCGAAATGCGCCCGCGCCCAGACGCGCGGCCCGGGCGCGATCGTCGCCGGTCCACTGCCGGCTGCGTTGCGAATCGCCACGTCGGGCGCGACGCGAAAACCGTCGCCGGTGGTGAAAAACACGAAACCGTCTTGATAGGCCAGCAGCTGGCCGGTCACGACGATCGACGGGCTCGCGGCGATCAGCGTGGCGGCGAGCAGCGCGACAGCGATGGACAAGGCGCGGCGCAAGAAGATCACTGCGGCAGCACCTGCACGATGAAGTTGGGGCTCCACCGGACGTTCCCGAAGTTGAAATAGTAGGTTCGCTGCACGTCGAGAATCATGTGCGGAAGGATCTTAAAGCGGACGTCGGCGGTGAGGTCGTTGGGCGGCTGGCCGAGATAGTTGTTGTAGAGCGGCTGCCCGATCACGTTGGTCAGCGGAAGCGGGAACAAGTCCGGTACTGGAATCGGAAAATCGTCGTGATGACGGCCGACGAGCGATGCGTTGAATTCCGGATTCGGATCGTAGTTAATGCCGAGCGTGAGCGTACGCAGCGTGGACACACCGCGAAACGACGTCAAGCTCGAAGGGCAGTAGCCGGACTTCGACGGATCGGGCTGCGGCGTGCACGGCTGGTAGCCGCCTTGGAGGTAGTAGTCGCCGGTATTCATGACTTGGTAGCTGAGGTACGAGTTGACCGGCCGCGAAAATTGGCGGCTCAAGCTGAAAGTCGTGGTCGTGTTATCGACGTGATGGGGCAGCGAGTTCCATTGCCGCTGTTTGTTGAAGGCCGCATTGAGATAGAACGTCTTATACGGGTTGTCGCGGCTCCCGATTTTCACCGACGGGGTAAAGAAGGTAAAGCCGAAGACGGTATTCCAGATCGTCGTGTAGGCCGTCGGGCAGGGGACCGGCTGCGCACCCTTTTCGTACACGCACGTGCCGCCGAACGACTGCAGCCCGCTTTGCGACGGCGGGATCGGCAGCGCGTATTGCTGGCCGACCGAGTCGTGGTTGAACCCGTATCCCTCGTAGGTCTGGACGTACAGCGGAAGTTTTCCGATTTTGTTCTGAAAGCTGGTCGCCGTGAGCTGCATCTGCGAGGGATGCGACAGGCTTCCCGCGGGATTGTGATGGTTGAACGAGCCCGGGCCCAGCAGGTTGTAGTTGGTGAAATTAGAGCTTAGCTGCAGGTACGAGTGGGGCATCGCCTGGGTCATGTTGACGAACGTCGTTTGCGTCTCCGAAAGCGGCGGCTTCGGGAAGAAGATACCTTGATTGAGGTAGTATTGCGTGAAGGTTTGAATTTGGAAGCGCTTGCCGAGTTTCTCATACGCCACCAAATTGAAGAATCGCTGTGTCGCGGTCAGCGGATTGGCCGAAAAGATCGCGTACTCGTGCTCTCCGACGAAGTGCTGTTCGAAGGCCAAGTAGGCGTGGTTGACCGTATCGTATCGCAAGTGCAGCGCCGAGAGCGAATTGTTGTTCCCCGCGAAGTTCCAGGTGGCGTCGAAGTTCGCGCCGGTCAGCGAGTTTTGCGCGAAGTATTGGTTCGGCGAGAAATTTACGACGTACGACGCGAGCGGAATGCTCGCGCCCGCCAGGATCGCGCTGGCGCCGGTGAAGCGGACGTAATTCTTGGTGCCGATGACCGCACCGTTGGCGGTGATACTCGGCTGCGCGGGGAGGTCGGGAAAGGCGAACGAGTCGCCGGGCATGATTCGGCCTTTGACTGGGTGTGCGAGATCGCCGTTGAGAAACGTCCAGCGGTCGGGTTCGGTGGTGACCGGAACGAAGTAGATGCGGTTGAAGTCGAGAAAATCGGAAATCGCCGCGCCGGACGCCTGCTCGTTTGCGTACCGCAGCGTGACGTGGCCGGCGACTAAAAATCGATTGAGTTTTAAATCCATCGAGAAGGCGTCGCCGCTCGCCGAGAAGCCGTCGCTCGTCTGGATCCGAACGTTGCCGTCGGCTTCGATCAGAAAGCGATCGTAATAGAAAGACACGTGATCCGCGGTCAAGCGCACGATCGTGTTGGCTCGCGCCGAGGCGCAAACTACCGCGAGCGTTAGCAGCGCGAGCGCTGCGGAGAGCGAGATACGTCGCACGGTTGTCCTTGAAGATCGGGATGAGTTGCCGACGCTTTTGACCGACGAGCATCGTATCCTATCTCGAAACACACGGCAGGCTCGAAAACACGAAAGCCGAACGCGAAGCAAAGCGCGCAGGACGTTTCGTGTCGATACGACGCGTCGATGCAAAGCGAGGCGAACCGCTCGGTTGCCCGACGTGCGCATCATTTGAGGAAAGGTCATCGAAGCGTGGGTGAAGGGCGCGACGGCCGGCGATCGGACGCCGCACCGGCCATCCCCCCGATCGCCGGAAGTCCGTCGAGGCGAACCTGAAAAGAGGTGTTTCCTTCCGCTAGCTTGTACTTTGGGGACGAGCGAGCGCGAGGGGTGCTTGTGCCGCCGCATAAGGTGAATCGGGTCATGGCACGACCGTTCGTGGACATACCGGGTGGATTTTACCGAACGCCGAATCGGTCCGGCAACGCAATCGAGTGGCTCCGCAGCCCGCTCGACGGCCGCATGCACCGTTGCTCCGGACACAGGATTGGGACGATCACCGTTTTGCGCAACGTCGAACATCGACTCCCCCGTGCGAACTCGAACGGCCTGGATGCGAAGGCCGGCGTCGGCCGGGCGGCCATCTAGCGCATGCAGGCGGCTATCGCTCCCGCGACCGTCGAACGCGAGGTGCCGGAATCGTGGCTGCTCCTCAAGCGCGCGATCGACGTCGCGTTGGGGCTGATACTCTTGGTCGTGGCCGCGCCGATTCTGGCGCTGGCGGCCGTCGGCATTGTCTGCACGACCGGCGGATCGCCGTTTTTCGCGCAGGAGCGGGTCGGAATGCACGGCCGCCGCTTCAAAATGTTCAAGCTGCGAACGATGGTCAACGGCGCGCATAAGATGCGCGACGACTTAATGCATCTCAACGAAGTAGCCGGTCCGGTCTTCAAGATCCGAAACGACCCGCGCCTGCACCCGCTGGGCCGCCTTCTGCGGCGAACGAGCATCGACGAGTTGCCGAACCTCCTCAACGTCGTGCTCGGCGACATGTCGCTGGTCGGGCCGCGCCCGGCGCTCCCATGCGAGGTCGCACACTACGACGGGTTCGCGATGCGGCGGCTGACGGTGCCGCAAGGTGTCACGTGCTTGTGGCAGATCAACGGACGCAGCGAGGTCTCGTTCGAAGAGTGGATGGTGCTCGACAACCGCTACGTCGACACGTGGACGCCGCTCGGCGACCTGATCGTCATCGCCGCCACTGTCCCGGCAGTCCTGCGAAAGGACGGCGCGCATTAAGCAGCACCTGCGGGTCGTCCCCGAACCCAAACGGTCGCACGGTCGCCGATTTTCCATCGCCGGGTCGACGCTCTTCATCATGGGAGCGACGCTCGCTTCGACGACGCTGGGCTTCATGCGCGAGGTCGTCAGCGCGAAGTATTACGGTACGCGTTGGGAGATGGACACGTTTCTGGCGGCCGCGACGATCCCGACGATCCTCTTTGGCGTATTCAACGGCGCGCTGCTGAGCGCGCTCATCCCGACCTTCTCCGAGTATCTTGCCCATCGCAAAGAAGCCGAAGCCTGGAGTTTGGCCAACACGGTGCTCAACCTGTTGGCCATCGTCTTGACGACCTGCGCGGTCGTCGGATTTTTTACGGCTCGCTGGTACGTGCCGCTTATCGCGCACGGGTTCCCGGCTCCGCAGATGGGCGTCGCGATTCGGATGACGCGATGGCTGATGCCGACCATCGTCGCGGTGAGCCTCAGCGGCGTACTCGCGGCCATGCTCAACGCCTACCACCGGTTTCGTGCCACCGCCCTGGTCGGCGTCGCCGTCAACATCATAACGATTGCGACCGTGCTGACCTTCAACCATCGCCTGGGCATCTACGCGCTGGTCATCGGCACGACGCTCGGATTATCGGCGCAGATGCTCGTGCAGCTGCCGTCGTTTCTCTCGATTGGGAAGTACCGATTTACGATCGACCTGCACCATCCCGGCCTCAAAAAGATTTGGATGCTGCTCGGGCCGATCATGGTGGGTTCGGCCGCCGGTCAAATCGCACTGTTTTTCGACCGTTTCTTCGCCTCGACGCTCACGCCCGGATACATTGCGGGAATGAACTACGCGGTGAAACTGGTCAACTTCCCGCAGCAAATTTTTGCGGCCGCGATCGCGACGGTCATCTTCCCGCTGCTGGCCGCACAGTTCGCGCGCGACAATCGGCGCGGCGTCGCGCGCAGCTTGGTTACCGGCTTGCGGCTGGTGAATTTCATTACGATACCGGCCGTCTGCGCGCTGATCGTGCTGGCGCGCCCGATGGTTCAAACGCTGTTCGAACGCGGAACCTTTCAGGCGGGCGCGACCGATTTGACGGCCGGGCTGCTGCCCTACGCCGCCGTCGGGCTGGTGGCGCTGGCGGCCAACGTCGTGCTGACGCGCTGCTGCTTTGCCTGCAAGGAAACGGCCTGGCCGGTGACCATTTCGGTCGGCGCCGTGATCGTCAACGTGCTGTTGTCGCTGGTGTGGCTGCCGACGCTCGGCGCGCGCGGCCTGCTGCTCGCGAACTCCTTGAGCCAGACCATGCAGGCCCTGCTCTTGCTCATGGTCGCCAGCCGGCTGGTGTCGGGAATCGATTGGGGCTCGCTCCTCGGGTCGGTGGGCAAAGTCGTGCTGAGTTCGGTCGCGATGGTTGCGGCACTGCATTGGATCGGGACGCTGGGCGTCACGCCCGAAGCGTCGCTGGCGTCGCGCGCGTGGTTCCTGTTCGGCCAGATCGCGATCGGCGGAACCGTCTTCGTAGCGTTCGCGCGCATGCTCGGCGTCGAGGAACTGGAGCTGGCGCGCCGGACGATCGTCGCCAAGTTCGAGCGTAATCTGCTCAGCCCACCCGATAACCGCGAGGCGCCGATCGCATGACCCTGACTTCAACGCTGGAGCGCCGGCCGCGGTTTTCCGTCATCATCCCCGCGCACAACGAACAGGATCGCATCGGAAAAACGCTCGAGGAGTACGTCGGAGTCTTTGGGGATTCCGAGATTATCGTGGTGCTCAACGGGTGTACCGACGGGACGCGAGCCGTCGTCAGCGACTTGCGCGGAGCGTATCCCAACTTGGTCGCGATCGAAATTCCGGACGCGGTCGGTAAGGGCGGCGCGGTGCGCGCCGGGTTTTTACTGGCTCGGGCCGACGTCGTGGGCTACGTGGATGCCGACGGGTCGACGCCCGCGCGGGAAATGCGCCGCCTGTGCGAGGCCGTCGGCGAGGGCGACGGCGTGATCGGGTCGCGCTGGCTGCGCGGGTCGGTGGTAGCCATTCGCCAGCCGTGGGCGCGGCGTTTTGCCAGCCGCAACTTCAACGTCATCGTTCGCACGTTCTTCGGTCTGAAGTATTCCGACACGCAGTGCGGCGCCAAAGTCTTCCGGCGCAGCGCGCTCGAGCGCGTGATGCGCGACGTCGAAACCGCGAACCTGGCGTTCGACGTGGACCTGCTGTACGCGATGAAGCGATTGAAAATGGCGATTCGCGAAGAGCCGACCTACTGGATCGACATGCAAGGGTCGCGCGTGCGGCTCGCGTCGGCGTCGCTGCACATGTTCGCGGCGGTCGTGCGCCTTCGGCTGCACCACTCGTTTCTCGCCGTCGTCATCCCGATGTACGACCGGCTGTTCCCGACCAACCCGGTGCGGTTGCGGCATCACTTACGTATTCTAATCATCAACTGGCGCGACCCCAAGCACCCGCAAGCCGGCGGCGCGGAAACCTATCTCTTCGAGCAGGCGAAGCGCTGGGTGCGATGGGGACATCAAGTCGAGTGGCTCGGCGGCGGTTTCCCCGGCGGCGCGGCCCGCGACCGGATCGACTCGATCCCGATTCGCCGGGTCGGCAACGCCGTAACCGTTTACGCGGCCGTCCCTTGGACGTACCTCAAAGAATTTCGCGACCGCTTCGATTTGATATTGGATTCTTCCAACGGCATCCCGTTCTTTTCGCCGCTGTTTTCGATGAAACCAAAAGTGTGCGTCATGTATCACGTCCATCGCGAGGTTTTTAAGAAGCACCTTCCCGCGTGGTTGGCCGGAATGCTCGCGTGGTGCGAAGAAACCTTCGTGCCGATCGTCTATCGGAACGTGCATTTCGTGACGATTTCCGAAGACACGCGCGACGAGATGCGCCGGGTCGGTATCGGCAACCCGGCAGCCGGCCTGGTGCGGTGCGGCGTCGACGACCGTTTGGTTCCGGGCGAGAAAGCGGCGGTCCCGACGGTGCTGTACCTAGGCCGTTTGAAGGCCTACAAACGCGTGGACCGTTTGATCGAAGCCTTTGCGGCCGTGCACGCGCGGCTGCCGTCGGCGGTGCTGCGGATCGCGGGAACGGGGGACACGCTGGCGGAGCTCCGGGACCTCGTATCCAGGCTCGGGCTTGGCGACGCGGTATTTTTTGAAGGCTTCGTCGACGACGATCGTAAGCGCGAACTTCTGCAGCGCGCGTGGACGACCGTCAGCCTGTCCGAAATGGAAGGGTGGGGCATTAGCGCGATCGAGGGCAATGCGTGCGCGACGCCGGCGATCGCGTTCGACGTCCCCGGTCTGCGCGAAGCGATCGTCCACGGGGAGAGCGGTCTGATCGTGCCGGACGGCGCCGATCCCGCCGAGGCGATTCTTGCGGTCCTCACCGACGAGACGTTGCGGCGCCGCCTGGAACGCGGCGCGCTAAACCGCGCGGCAAAGTTTTCTTGGGACGAAGCGGCACGCGAAATGCTTTTCGAGTTCCTGCGTGCGATCGTGGGTTTGGAGTTTCGCGCCGTCGACCTGGACGGCCGTTGGACGTTTTTCGGCGCCGTCGCGTCGAACGACGCATCCAGTCTGCTCGACACGTATTCTCTTCGCAACTGACGACGGGTTTGTTCGTGAACGCATGACCGATCGACCCGTTGCAAAAACCGGCTTCGCCCGGCTGGCTCTAGCAGTCGCGGCATTCGCGTTGCTGGCGGCGTGCGGGGGCGTGTCGAAGCGCCCGAGCGGTCGCGCGCCGGCTCAGTCCGCGTCGTTCTCGCCCGTCATCGGGGCATTCGAAAAGAATCCGAACGCGGCAACGTGGGAAAACCTTCACGCGGAGCTTCTAAAAGCGCCGATCGCGCCGGCGGCCGAGTCGAGAATCGTCGGCGTGCTGGCGATGCGAACGCTCCCGCGCAACGTCCTGGATGCGGCCGCCGTCGACCTGGCGACCCTCGATTGGGGCGGCACCGTCGAACTGACGCGCAAGCTCAACGTGGTCGCGCGCAGCGACCCGTCGCCGCAGGGCAAGGCGATGGTGGGCAATACTTCGCGGCTGGCATGGCTGATGCTCGCGCTCCGCGCGAATTACGCGATCGAACCGGTCGATCTGTCGCACACCGACCTACGAACCGGGGCGCCCTCGGTCGGTCAGTCGATGAACCTCGCCAACGCCGATTTTTCGGGAAGCGAGCTGTTGGGGACGACGTGGCGGAGTTCGAACGTCACCAACGCAATTTTCGACGGAACCGACGTCCTCGGCGTGCTCCGATGCGCCAACTGCACGTTTGGAACGCTGCAATATCCGGGGACGGTGACGCTGACCGGCGGTAAGTGGGTTCCTTAGGGGGGTTCCTCGACCGTCTACCGCGTCGCTGGGGTGCGTGGTCGATCGGACTGGTGGTTGCGATCGAGCTCGCGATTGCGCCGTGGACGGCTCACGCCTTCGACGCGACGGCCTTTCTGTCTCACTCCGATCGAATCTACTTCGGGCACGTCGGGATAACGGCGTTGTGGGCGTACGGTTCGATCTCGTTGGGCGCCGTGCTGCTCTCGCAGCTTCCCGTGCTGTTCTTTCCGCAGTTGTGGAGCGCGACGCCGCTGCGGATATTCCTCTTAAAGCTGCCGGCGTGGTGCGCCGATCTGGCGACTGCCGCGATCGTTCGCGCGTGCAGCGCCGACCCGCGACTCGCCAACGCGTGGGCGTTGCGGTATTTGCTCGATCCCGCCGTCGTGTTCGTCACGGTGTTTCACGGACAGGTGGACGCACTTCCGAATTTCTTTACGGTGTCGGGCATCGCGCTGATCTTGGCCGAGAGATACGAACTCGCCGGCCTCGCATTCGGTTTTGGAGCCGGCACGAAGTTCTACCCGGCCGCGTTCGTGCCGCTGCTGGTCGTCGCCGCATATCGCCAGGCTTCTTGGCGGCGTGCGGCACTCGCGTTCGTCGCGTTCGTCGGGTCGGCGACGGCGTCGCTGCTGCCGGTTTTGTGGGGGCGGGCTACCTCCGTTTTCGCGGCCTATGCGAACAACAGCTTCGGGCACGAAGGCGTGGTCGTTTCGAGCGCGTCGCTGTGGTCGCTATTGCCGCGCGCCGCACCGCTTTCGATCGCGCCGCAACTCGAGCAGCTGGTCGGCGTCGCGATTCCGGTGCTGCTGGCGGCCGCGGAACTGCGTCACGTTCCGAGCCGCTCCGACGTCGCCCGCGCCGCCATGCTCGGCGCCATGTCGATCGTGCTGTTAAACCCGGGCGCGCATCCGCCGTTCTACCTGTGGATTGCCGGCCCGCTGGTGCTCTACGCCGCCGTAACCGGCGACTCGATCGCGAGCCTCGCCGGCTTCGTGCTGTCGTGCGCGAGCGTTGCGATGCAGTTCTGCCAGGAAGGCAGCGACGAATACTTTCTGATGAATTTCGGCACGGGCCCGACGCTCGGGCTCCTGCGCTGCCCGGCCCCATCGGTCGTGCTGCAAGCCGTGGTGCTCGCGAGCGCGGTGGTCGTGGTAGTTGCCAGCTACGCGCGCGGGCGGCTGCCCGAACGTGCATCGGCCGCGTGCCGGCGGGCGGCCGGGCTCGTCGTACCGCTAACGTTCGCCGTTTTCGTGGGCGCATTCGTAGCCGAAGCGGCCTCGGCCGCCGCCAACCACAGCGTGCCGGGTTTTCGCGATGAGGAGCGGGCGATCAATACGTTTGCGGTCGATCCGAGCGTCCGAAATCTTTTCGACGGAAGCTGCCGCTTGACGTATGCGGCCAACGACATCGTCGTCTATGCCGGCAACCCGTTTGCCGCCCGCTTCGCGTCGGCATCGCTGGGATACACGCTGTTCTCTCCGCAGGAGATTCGCGTTCGCGGGCGAGCGCGCTCGGTCGGGTCGCTGCCCTCGAAGTTCGAGAATATCGACGTACGCACGATCGGCGGGAAGTCGATTAGAATCACGCGAGAGTTCGACGTCAGCGACGCGTTGCGACCGTTTCGGTACGTCGAGCGATTGGAAGAACGGCCGTGCAGTCTGATTCGCGACAATCCGCTGCTGATCTATCGCTTCGATTTTGACGCGGCGCAGGCCGCCGCCGCCGCAACGCCGTTGCGCCGGCGGCTGGACATCTTCGAGCGCGGGGTCGGCAAGGAATGATTCGCCCCTGCGTCGATACAAGAACGACACAATGCCTGACGCTTCCCCGAGAGCGGCCAGCGTCGCGGTTGTCCCATGTTTTAACGAAGGTCGCAACCCGCTCGACCTCGTCGCCGTGCTCTTGGCGGTTCCGGATCTCCATGCGATCTTCGTCGACGACGGAAGCGAAGGCTACAGCCGCGTCGCGCTCGACGAGGTGTCGCGCCGCGATCCCCGCGTCGCGGTCGTCCGAAACGGCGCTCGCGTTGGGAAGGCCGCTTCCTTGACGAACGTCATGCGCGGGCTCGATGCCGCGACCCGGCGGATTCTGCTGGTCGATTGCGACGTTGCGTTGCCGGCGGCGTCGCTGCAGAGCGTTCTGCAGGAACTCGACCGCGCCGACCTCGTGCTGGCGAATGCGACCGCCTTTCAAAAGCCGCGCTCGCGCTGGGAAACCGGCGCAATTTTCAGCGCCAACCGGCACGACCGCCTGCGCCGCCGCTGCCTCGACCGGTATCCGGCGCTGTGCACTAACGGCCGGCTCCTGGGCGTATCGCGAAGGCTGAACGATGCGATCGTCGGCAGCGACGTTCCACTCCACACCGAGGACGCGCACTTCATGCTCGTGTGTCTGAGCCAAGGGTACGTCTACTCGTACCGGCCGGACGCGACGCTGCAGTATCGGGCGCCCGATACGCTCGAAGATTACCTGCGCCAATCGAACCGATTCGCCGAGGGGCGCGCGCTGCTGCGCGAACGCTGGGCGCCGGACGTCCTCGAACGCTACTACGATCCCAAGCCCGCAGATTTGCTGGCGACGTTTTTTTCCGAAGCGCTGCGCGACCCGCTCGGGGCGGGAGCG
>DATCGB010000209.1:0-7081 GCA_036509155.1 Candidatus Tumulicola sp.
CGCCAATACGTCCGAACTCGCCCGATCTTCCGCGAACAATCCAAAAACGTCGGCGGTTGCGGTTAGGGTTCCGGCGGCGGCGACGATGCGCTCGTAGATTTGCCGGTAGGCCTCGTCACGAAATCTGACACCGCCGATCCGGTCGGCGTACTCCAGCGCGAGCGACGGCTCCTCAAGCAGAATGCCCACTACCTCACGCTCGAAAGAAATCGGTTCGACCGAGGCCCGCGCGTGACGGCTTGCGGCCCGGTCGCCGCCGCTCGCCCGAGGCGCAAAATTCGCGCCGTTTGCGAGGAACCGGCTATTCCGAAGGTCGTCGACGCTCACCTGCAGCCGCCCCGCAACGTAAACGCGCCAGCGATCCCATTCCTCGCGCGCAGTCATTTCGCGGATTAACGCTTCGGCCTTGGGGACCAACTTCGCCGGCGAGTCGAAACCCGCGCGCAGCCGATCGATTTCACCGTCGATTCGAAACTCCACCGCCGGTTTGGCACGCTCGAGGAGCGCCCGAAACGCCGCCGTCCCGCGCTTACGAACGAAGCTGTCCGGGTCTTCCCCGGGCGGAAGCAGCACGACGCGAACCGACGAACCGGCGTGTTCGATGGTCTTAGACGCGATGTCGACGGCTTTGGTTGCAGCCGCGTTTCCGGCCGCGTCGCCGTCGAAGCATAGAAAAATGTACTCCGCATATTTTTTGAGCTCGCCCGCCTGCTCCGGCGTAAACGAGGTGCCGAGCGCCGCGACCGCGTTCTCAAAACCCGCCTGATGGAGGGCAATGCAGTCGAGGTAGCCTTCGACGACGATCAGCGTGCGGTCGTTCTGCGCGGGCCGGCGAGCGACGTTGAGCGCGAACAGATGCCGGCCCTTCGTATACACCGGCGTCGTCGAGGTATTGAGGTACTTGGGCTCGGCGTCGCCGAGGGCTCGGCCACCGAACGCGATAACCTCGCCGGTCGTCGCGTAGGTGGGGACCATCAGGCGATCCCGGTAGAAATCGTAGTAGCCGCGCTGCCCGCTTTTGACCAGTCCGGCTTGGGCCGCCAGCGCGAGATCGACGCGCTCGCGCTCGAGTTCCTCGACCAACCCGCTCCACGAATCGGGCGCATAGCCCAGCGTAAACCGCGCGATCGTTTCCTTGGAAAAGCCGCGCTCCTCGCAGTACGCGCGCGCGCGCCGGCCGGCTTCGCCCGCAAGCGATCGGGCGAAGAAAGCGGCCGCGATGCGGTTGGCGTCGTACATCGCCTCGCGCTCGTTTCGGGCGCGGGCGGCGAACGGATTCTCCGGTTCGAGCTCGATGCCGGCTTTGAGACCGAGCATCCGGACGGCGTCCGAGAACGGAACGTTTTCCAGCTTCTGCACGAAGGCAATCGCGTCGCCGCCGGCTCCGCAGCCGAAGCACTTAAAAAAGCCGCGATCCGGATGGACGTGAAACGAGGGCGTTTTCTCGCCGTGGAACGGGCAAAGCCCGATCAAGTCGTTGCCGCGTTTCTTGAGCTGCACGTACTGCCCGATCAGGTTCGCGATGTCCGTGCGGGCGTGGATCTCTCGAATGACGCCCTGGTCGAATCTCACGCTTCAAAGGTTCTACGTCGGCCCCCGTTTCCGTCTACGAGGAGGGCCGCGGCCCCGGCGGAAAGACCTTTCGGGCTTGAAACGCATTTTCGACCCGATCCATCATTTCATCGAACTCTCCACGCCGGAGGCGGGCTTGCTCGACCTGCCGGCAATGCAGCGTCTGCGCCGGCTGCGTCAACTCGGCTTGGCGTATCTTGCCTTTCCGTCGGCGGAGCACTCGCGCTTCACGCACGCGCTCGGCGCGCTGGCCGTCGGGACGCGAGCCTTCGACGAACTCGTCCGCCACGGACGCGCCTTCTTCGACGACGCGGCCGACGTCGACTATCAGCGGCGCTTGGTGCGGGCGGCCCTGTTGCTGCACGACGTCGGACACGGGCCGTTCAGTCACGCCTGCGAATCCGTCCTGGGCGTTCGCCACGAAGCGCGAACGGCCGAACTGCTGGCGCTGCCCGAGCTGCGCCACGGACTGGCCGCACTCGACGTCGATCCGCGCGACGTCTTGGATTTAATTGCCGGCGAATCGGAGAGCCGCTATCCGGCCCTGCGCGAGTTGGTGAGCGGCCCGAATCTCGATGCCGATCGAATGGACTACCTGCAACGCGACGCCTACTTCACGGGCGTCGCGAGCGGGCGTTACGACGCCGAGCAGCTGCTCGCATCGTTACGGCTTTTCGAGCGCGACGGGCGCGTCGTCATGGGCATCGACGCGCGCGGCGTGGTAGCGCTCGAATCCTTCGTGATGGCACGCTACATGATGTTCGCTTCGGTATATTTCCACCATACCACCCGAATCTTCGAACGCATTCTTCAGGAAGTTCTGCGCGAACTTTGGCCGGATCCGCACGCCCTCGACCCGATCGATGAATTTCTGCGGTGGGACGACTTTCGCGTGCTCAACGAACTCAGTGGGAAACCCAGCGAAGCGGCGCGCGCGCTGCGCGAGCGAATCGTCGTGTACGGCGTCGCCGCCGAGTTTAACGCCGAGCGCGATCTGCGCGTCTACGAGGCTTGCGAACGCGCGCTGGCGCGACGCTTCGGGGAGGACAACGTGTGGGCCGACGAACAAACCCAGGTGCTCCACCGCCTGCCGCTGGGCATCGGTCAAGAGCGCACCGTTTGGGTCGGAAGCGGCAACGCCCTGGTCGACGCTCGCGAAGTCTCGGATCTCATCGCGAAGCTCAGCGGCAAAGCGTACTGGCGTAAACTGTTCGTCCGCCGCGACCGTGCCGACGTCGACGAGGCGCGCCGCATCTGCGCCGAAATCGCGGCCGTGCGTTAGCCGGACGAGCGCGGCGGCGGGTTAGTCGATCGCGCCGATGGCCGCCTGGGCCGCCGCGAGCCGCGCGATGGGAACGCGATAGGGCGAACACGAGACGTAGTCGAGACCGAGCGCGTCGCAGAAGGCGACGCTGCTTGGTTCGCCGCCGTGCTCCCCACAAATCCCGATCTTGAGATTCGCGCGCACGGAACGGCCGCGAGCGACCGCATCGCGCATCAACGTGCCGACCCCGCGGCGATCGAGCACCTGGAACGGATCGTTTGCGAGGATCCGCTTTTCGAGGTAGACCGGAATGAACGACGCTTCCGCGTCGTCGCGACTGTAGCCGTACGTCGTCTGCGTGAGGTCGTTGGTTCCGAACGAAAAGAACTCGGCGAATGCGGCGAGGTCGTCGGCCACGATGCAGGCGCGCGGCAACTCGATCATGGTGCCGATGCGATAGTCCAGCGCGACGCCGTGTTCGGCCAGCACGCCGTCGGCGACGGCTTTGGCGGCGTCCCGCGTGAACGACATTTCTTCCTTCGTTCCGACGCCGGGAATCATCACTTCCGGGCGCGCGTCCACCCCGCGGCCCTTCAGCTCGCAAGCCGCTTCGAAGATCGCGCGCACCTGCATGGCGTAGATCTCCGGATAGACGATGCCGAGGCGACAGACGCGCAGACCGAGCATCGGATTCTGTTCGTGAAGCTGGAGCACGCGGTGGAGCACGGCGTCCTTGATTTTGAATTCGGGCGACTCGCTGCCGCGCCCGACTCGCAGCTCGGTGACTTCGACCAGCAGGTCTTCGAGCGACGGCAAAAATTCGTGCAGAGGCGGATCGAGCAGCCGGATCGTCACCGGATACCCCTCCATCGCCTCGAGAATCCCGACGAAATCCTGGCGCTGAAACGGCAGCAGCTTCGCCAACGCTTCGTCGCGCGCGGGACGGTCGTCGGCGAGAATCATGCGCTGTACCGTCGGGAGCCGGTCGGGCTGCATGAACATATGCTCCGTGCGGCAGAGCCCGATGCCTTGGGCGCCGAGCTCGCGCGCCCGGGCGGCATCTTCGGGCGTGTCGGCGTTGGCCCAAACTTCCATGCGACGCAGGTCGTCCGCCCACCCGAGGAACGTTGCCAGCCACGACGGCAGCGACGCAGGCGGCGGGATCAGCGTCAGCGCGCCCAACGCAACGTTCCCGGTCGAACCGTCGATGGTTATCCAGTCGCCCTCGAGCAGAGGCTTACCCGCAAAGACGGCGGTTTTCGTCCGGCGATCGATTTCGAGTGCGTCGCATCCGGCCACGCACGGCTTGCCCATGCCGCGCGCGACGACGGCGGCGTGCGACGTGGCGCCGCCCTTGGCGGTCAGGATGCCTTCGGCCGCGATCATGCCGTGAACGTCGTCGGGGTTCGTCTCGTAGCGAACGAGAATCGCCCGCTTCCCGGCCGCCTGCCACGCGACCGCGTCGTCGGCCGAAAACACGACTTGGCCGGTCGCGGCGCCGGGCGACGCGTTGAGACCCTTGCCGGCGACCTCGACTCGTTCGTCCGGATCGATGCGCGCGTGGAAGAGCTGATCGAGCGAGTCCGCGCTCACCATCGCAACGGCTCGCCGTTTGTCGATCAGGCCTTCGCGCTCCAAGTCCAGCGCAATCCTTACGGCCGCTTGCGCGCTGCGCTTTCCGCTGCGGGTTTGCAGCATGAAGAGCTTGCCGCGTTCGACCGTAAACTCCAAGTCCTGCATGTCGCGGTAGTGCCGCTCCAGGCGATCGGCGATGGCTTCGAACTGTTGGAAGACGCCGGGCTGCGTTTTTGCAAGATCGGCGATTTTCTCCGGCGTGCGAATTCCCGCCACGACGTCCTCGCCTTGAGCGTTTCGCAGGTACTCGCCGAAGAGCGCCTTCTCGCCCGTATTCGGATCGCGCGTGAAGGCCACGCCCGTTCCCGAATCGTCGCCCATGTTGCCGAATACCATTTCCATGACGGTAACCGCGGTACCCCAGTCGGAGGGGATCTTGTTGAAGCGGCGGTAGTCGATCGCGCGCTTGCAGTTCCAGGAATCGAAGACCGCCCCGATGGCCAGCGTCAACTGCTCGCGGACGTCTTGTGGAAAGTCGCGACCGGTTCGTTCGCGCACGATGTCTTTGAAGCCGGCGACGAGCTTCTTCCACGAATCGGCGTCGATTTGGGGATCGTTCTCGACGCCTAGCGAGGTTTTAACGTCGTCGATAAGCTGCTCGAAACGCTCCTTGTCGACGTCCAACACGACGTTCGCGAACATTGCGACGAACCGGCGGTAGGCGTCCCACGCGAATCGCGGGTTACCGGTCAGCTTCGCCACCGATTCGACCGTAACGTCGTTCAGGCCGAGGTTCAGAATCGTGTCCATCATCCCGGGCATCGAGACGCGGGCGCCGCTGCGAACCGAAACGAGCAGCGGGTCCGCGGCCGATCCGAAGCCTTTGCCGGTTCGTCTCTCCAACTCGCGCATCGCGGCGTCGACGCCTTGCGCCAGACCGGGCGGGAAGGCCCGCCCGGCGTGATAGAAATCCAAACACGCCTGCGTCGTGATCGTAAAGCCGGACGGCACCGGCAGGCCGGCCGACGTCATCTCCGCCAGGCCCGCGCCCTTTCCGCCAAGCAGGTCGAGCATCGACGCGCTGCCCTCTTCGAAAAAGTATATCGACTTCTCCGCTGATTGGGGCGTCACGGACTGAGGCGTCACGAGACTACAACCGATCCCGCAGGTGCGCTTCCAACGTCTCGGCCGAAATACGGTCTTGCAGCATCGAGTCGCGCGAGCGTACCGTGACGCTGCCGTCGGCCAGCGTTTCGTAGTCGACGGTCACGCAAAACGGCGTTCCGATTTCATCTTGCCGGCGGTAGAGCTGTCCGATGTTGCCTTCGTCGTACTGCGTGCGAAAGCCGGGGCGCAGCCCCGCTTCGATTCGGCGCGCGCGTTCGACCAATTCGGGCTTGTTGCGAGCCAGCGAAAAGACCGCCACTTGCACCGGAGCGATGCTGGGATGGAACCGCAACACGGTTCGCTCGGTCTCTTTTCCGTTTGGGTCGACGCTGGTTTCGCGCTCGTACGCATCGATCAAGAACGTCAGCGCCGTGCGGTCCATACCCGCCGAACTCTCGATCAGCAGGGGCGTGTAGTGCGTCTTGCTCGCCTCGTCGAAAAACTGGAGATCTTTGCCCGAGACCTTCATGTGCGCCTCGAGGTCGTAGGTGCCGCGGTGCGCGATCGATTCGAGTTCGCCCCAACCCCAGGGAAACGCATATTCGACGTCCACGCCGGCCCGGGCATAGTGCGGTCGCTCGGAATCGGTCAACTCGTAAAACCGCAGCCGTTCGGATCGGATGCCGTAGTTCGAGTACCACGCCTTGCGGCGATCGACCCACTCGCGAAACGCATCCATGTCTTTCCCATCGTCGGGCACGAAGAACTCGAGTTCGGCCTGCTCGAACTCGCGCACGCGAAACGTGAAGTTGCCGGGCGTGATCTCGTTACGAAAAGACTTGCCGATTTGCGCCACGCCGAAGGGCGGGCGCCGGCGCGTAGTCTGATAGATGTTTTTGAAGTTGACGAAAATACCCTGAGCCGTCTCCGGCCTCAGATAGGTCTCCGCCGACGTGTCCTCCATCGGCCCCACGAACGTCTTCATCATGAGGCTGAAATTGCGCGGCTCGGTGAACGAGTCTTTGCTCCCGCAATCCGGACACTTCGAGGCGTCCTTGAGGTGATCGAACCGGAACCGGTGCTTGCACACCTTGCAGTCGACGAGTTGATCGTGAAACGCGTCCACGTGGCCCGACGCCTTCCACGTAAGCGGATGCATGACGATCGCCGCGTCGAAGCCGACCACGTCGTCGCGCAACTCTACCGTCTCGCGCCACCACGCCTGCTTGACGTTGCGCTTGAGAATCGCCCCCAGCGGGCCGTAATCCCAAAAACCGTTGATTCCGCCGTAGATCTCGCTCGATTGGAAGATGAAGCCGCGGCGCTTCGCAAGCGCCGCGATCTCTTCCATAGTCGCGCGCTGCTCCGAAGCCGCGATGTCCATATCGGCCCGTGGTTTCTCACAAGCCGCTCCAATACCCGCCGCCCGGCGCCGTCTTGCCGTTCCCACCGAGGGTCGGCGGGGGCCGCGACCCGACCGTGGAGCCTTACGCCTCGCACCTCGCGGCTTCGATAACACGGGCCGCCTTCGGCTGCGTCTCGGCGCGTAACTGGCCGCACGCG
>DATCGB010000210.1:0-7010 GCA_036509155.1 Candidatus Tumulicola sp.
CCCCGGAGCAGGTCGAGCGGTTCGTCGAGTGGTGCGCGGTTCGTGGCAGCGGGGCACCCTTGGCCTACGTTTTGGGCACGGCCGGATTCTACGGCCGGGACTTTTGCGTGGACCCCCGCGTGCTGGTGCCGCGGCCCGAGACGGAACGTTTGATCGCCGAAGCCTTGGCGTTTCTCGAAGGGTTCCCGCCCCAGTCGGCCGCCGCGGTCCTGGACGTCGGCACCGGATCGGGAGCGATCGCGTGCACGATCGCGGCCGAGGTTCGCAGCGCCGTCGTCGACGGTACCGACGTTTCGCCCGAAGCCCTCGAAGTCGCCCAACGAAACGCTCGCGAACTCGGCGTGGCGGAACGCTGCCGGTTTCACCTTGGAGATTTGGCCGCGCCCGTGGGCGGCCGGCGATTCGACGTCGTGCTGGCGAACCTGCCCTACGTTCCGACGGCCGAACTGCCGCAGCGGCCCGACCCGGTCGCTTTCGAGCCGCGGCAAGCCCTCGACGGCGGGGCGGACGGCCTAGGCACGTATCGGCGCTTTGTGCCGGCGGCTCGGGCCTTGCTCGAGCCGGGCGGGCTGCTGCTGCTGGAGGCGGCGCCGCCGCAAATGGCCGGTCTTCTGGACCTCGTCGAAGCCGCATTTCCAGGGCTTGGCGCGGTCGCGGGTGACGATTTCGCCGGTCTCGCCCGCTACGTTCGGGTACGAATCCCCGGTCCATAAGGGTTTTTACCGGGCGGGTAGAAAAAATATCGTCCCGAGATGGCGAAGTACATTTTCTTCACCGGCGGCGTCGTGAGTTCGCTCGGCAAGGGCATAACCGCGGCCTCCCTCGGAAGACTCCTAAAAGCGCGCGGCATCAGCGTGTCGATCCAGAAACTGGATCCGTATATCAACGTGGATGCGGGCACGATGAACCCGTATCAGCACGGCGAGGTTTTCGTCACCGAGGACGGTGCGGAGACCGACCTCGATCTGGGTCACTACGAGCGCTTCATCGACGAAAACCTGCAGCGCGCCAACAACGTCACCACCGGACAAGTCTACAACTCGGTGATCGAGAAGGAACGCCGTGGAGACTACCTCGGCGCGACGGTCCAGGTAATTCCGCACATCACCAACGAGATAAAAGCGCACGTCAAACGCGTCGCCGAAGCCAGTCACGCCGACGTATGCATCGTCGAAGTGGGCGGGACGGTCGGCGACATCGAATCGCTGCCGTTTCTCGAAGCGATTCGTCAAATGCGCTACGACGCCGGCGACGAAAACGTCATGTACGTCCACCTGACGCTGGTACCGCATCTAGGCGCGGCCGACGAGCTGAAGACCAAACCGACGCAGCACTCCGTCCGCGAGTTGCGCGGCATCGGAATCTCTCCCGACGCGATCGTTTGCCGGACCCAGTCGGCGGCGCCGATGCCGCTGGAACTCAAGGAAAAAATCGCGCTGTTCTGCGACGTGCCGCCCAGCGCCGTGGTTCAGAACAGCGACGCCGGAACGATCTACCAAGTTCCACTGAATCTCGAGGCCGAGGGTCTGGCTGCGGCGGCGGTCCGGAAACTGAATCTGCCGACCGTCGCGCCGCGGCTCGAGGAGTGGGCGTCGATCGCCGAACGCATGCTCCACCCGCAACGCCGCGTGACCGTCGCGCTGGTCGGAAAATACGTCGAGTTAAAGGACGCCTACATTTCGATTATCGAGGCGCTGCATCACTCGGGGATCTTTCACAACGCCGCGGTCGATATCAAACGCATCGACTCGGAGTTGGTCGAGAACGACGGCGAGGAGACGCTACGCGGCGTGCACGGAATCTTGGTCGCTCCCGGTTTCGGCTCGCGCGGCGTCAAGGGCAAACTGCGGGCGATCGCGCACGCGCGCGAGTGCCGGATCCCGTTCCTGGGTATCTGTTACGGCATGCAGCTGGCGTGCGTCGAGTTCGCGCGCAACGTCTGCGGATTGCCCGACGCGATGACCAGCGAGGTCGACGAAACGTCGGCCGACCCGATCATCGATTTTATGCCGGATCAGCGCAACCTCGAAGTGTACGGCGGTACGATGCGTTTGGGAACGTATTCGTGCGTGCTCGAAGAAGGCAGCCGAGCGGCCCAGGCCTACGGAACGCTCGAGATCAGCGAACGGCACCGCCACCGGTACGAGTTCAACAACCGGTACCGGCCGATTTTTGAAGAGCACGGCATGCGCTTCAGCGGACACCACACGATCGATAAGACGCGTTTGGTCGAGGTGATCGAGCTGCCGGCCGACCTTCACCCGTGGTTCGTCGGAACGCAGGCCCATCCCGAATTTAAATCGCGCCCCAATCGGCCCTCGCCGCTGTATCGCGATTTTATCGGGGCCGCGCTGGCGCACCAGGAGCGCACCGGCGCTGAGGCGGGTGAGGCCTCGGCGCGCTGGGCCGGCGTACCCGCGCACGCAAGCGGAGGCGACTGAGGCGCTCTGGATCCAGCGGCAGTTACCGCCGTCATTCTGACGCGCGACGAGGAACGCAACTTGCCGCGCGCGCTCACCAGCTTGCCGCGCGGGATGCACGTGTTGGTGCTCGACGCTCTGTCGCGCGATCATACCGTGCAGTTCGCGCGCGGTGCGGGCGCCCAAGTCGTGCAGCGGGAGTGGACGGACTTCGTCGACGCCCGGCGGTTCGCGCTCGCGCGCGTGCGCACGCCGTGGGCCTTGATGCTGGATGCCGACGAGGCGCTCGACGACGTGCTGCGCGAGGCGATCGCCGGCGCGGCCGACGATGCGAACGGCACCGTGGGATATCGCGTCCGACGCACGACGTATTTTTGCGGCCGCCCGATCCGGCAGTGGCGAAACGAGCCGCTGCTGCGTCTATTCCGCACCGACTGCGCGGTCGTCGAGGGGCACCCGGCGGCGGGCGGTCGCGCGGCGCTGCACGAGAGCTGGACGTGCGCGGGCCCGGTCGCCGAACTGGCGGGAACGTTGCTGCACTTTTCGTATCCGGACTACGCGTCCTATCGCGCCAAGTACGACCGCTATACCAGCGCCGAGGCCGAAGGCATCGATGCCTCAGCGCTGCTTTTGGCCGGCGCGACGCTCGCGGGGCTGGCGCGTTTTCCCTGGCTGCTGTTCGGCAAGGGCGCGCTGCTCGACGGTGCGCGCGGAATCTACGTAGCGTACAAGTCGGCGATGTATCCGGCGGTGGTTGCATGGAAGGCTCGCCGGACGTGACGGTGCGCCGAATCGGACTCGACGCGCGGTTGACCCGACAACTGTCGGTCGGAATGAAAACCTACGCGACGGAATTAACGGCACGTCTTCCGCAGGTGGCGCCGGAATACGCCTACGTTCCTTTCTCGCGGGGCGGCAACTTCGGCTGGGACGAACACGTACGGCTTCCGCTGGCGATCGGTGCCGCGCGCCTGGACCTCGTGCACTTTCTTTCGCTCTACGTTCCGCTGGTCGTCCCGATCGCATCGATCGTCACGATCCACGACCTCATTCACTTGCGATTCCCGCAGTATTTTAAGGCGAAGGTGCGGCCGTACTACGAAACGGTCGTGCGCCTGGCGTGCGCGCGCGCCAAGCGCGTTATCACCGACGACGAGCGCACGGTCGACGATCTCGCGCGTTTTCTGCACGTCGACAGGGCGAAAGTCCGCGTTATTCCGCTGGGAGTCGACGAATCGTTCCTGCGGGGCGCGGGCGGCGGCGGCTTCGCCGGGCCGCGTGCGTACTTCTTGTACGTCGGCAACCACCGCAAACATAAGGGCCTAACGACGCTTTTCGAGGCTTGGTCGGCGCTTTCGCCGGAGCGCGAGATCGATCTCTACTTGACCGGTCCGGACGACTTCGGCGGCGAACTGCAGAAGCGCGGCACCGTTTCTCGCCGAATCGTCGCGCTCGGCGACGTTTCCAAGGAACGCCTGGTGGCCTATTACGCCGGCGCGACGGCGCTGGTCGCACCGGCCTTACGCGAAGGCTTCGGACTGCCGATGCTCGAGGCGATGGCGGCGGGCTGCGCGGTGGTGGCGTCTGAAGACGCGGTACCCCGCGCCATCGCGCCGGCAGCGCGGACGTTTACCGCCGGAAATGCCGGCGAACTCGGCGCGCGACTCGAGGAGTTACTTGCCGACGAAGGGCTTCGCGACCGCTTCGTCAAGCTAGGCCGACGGGTCGCGGAATCGTTGACGTGGGACCGGTGCGCGCGCGCGACGGCCGACGTCTATCGCGAGGTGCTGGAGGAAGCGTGTTAACGATCGTAGCGATGCTCGTCGTGGCGACGGCATCTTCGGGTAAGGCGCCGGCCGCGGCACCCGTCTCTAAGAGCGCAATTTCGATCGTCATCAACGGCAATTCGCTGCCGATCGATCCGTCGCCGCGGATCGAAAAGGGCTTACTGCTGGTCCCGGTTCGTCGCACGCTCGAAGCGCTGGGCCTGCCCTTCCAGCTTTCGGGCAGGAGCGTGACGACGCAAGTGGGATCGAAGTCGGTGACGCTGACGCTCGGGAGCCGGGTCGCGCAAGTCGACGGCGAACCCGTCGTGCTCGACGCGCCGGCGGTGGAAATCAAAGATACGCTCTACGCGCCGTTGCGGTTTTTTACCGACGTGCTGGGCGCGCAAGCCAGCTTCGACCGGCGCGCCAACCGGGTGACGATCGTCGCGCAGCTGATCGGCCGGTCCGACGCCGGGCTGGTCGTAACCGGCTCGGGCTTTACGCGTTTGGGAACGGTGACGGCCGTCGACCTTCTTTCGGATCCGCCGACGCTGACGCTCGGATACGGCAGCGGTCCGAAGACGACGCCGGTCGCCGCCAATGCGATCGTCGAAATCCAGGACGTCAATGCGAACGTGTCGAGTCCCGGGCAACTCGGCGACATCCGTCCGGGCGACTTCGCGCGGATCGAAATGCGCAAGGACGGACGAGTCGAACGCGTCGTCGATGCCTTCGGGTCGCGTAACGGACGGATCGTCGCAGTCGCGAACGGTCAGTTCGTGCTCGACAGCGGTCAGGTCGTCACCGCGGGCCGAAACACGGAAGTCTCGATCAATGGAAAGGGAGCGGGTTTCGTCGACCTGCGCCCAGGCGACGTCGCGACGGTCCGCTACAACGTCGAAACCAACGAAGTTCGCGAGGTGCTCGCGAGCCGAACGGTCGCGGCCGGCGCTGCGACTGCGTCGGGTTCGGCGCGCGGCATCGACGTTTCGACCGACGCCACCCACCCGCTGCGAGCCAACGACGTCGTACGCGTTACGCTGCACGGCAGTCCGGGCGGCGCGGCGACGTTCGACATCGGGTCGTTCGTTATCAATCAAGCGATGCACGAAGACTCGCCCGGCAACTACGCCGGTACGTACGCGATTCCGCGCGGGGCGAACTTCGATCAGGCGCCGGTTATCGGACGTTTGCTCTTGCCGGCGGGAGACGTCGCCGAAGCCCAGGCGTCGCGAACGGTTTCGGCCTCGAGCATTCCACCGGGAATTGCGGACTTCGCGCCGGACGGCGGCGCGACGGTCAATAACGACCGTCCGGCGGTGTTCGCGACGTTCGTGTCCGACGGGATTGCGGTCAACCCGTCGAGCGTGTCGATCTGGATCAACGGTCACGACGTGACCTCCGACAGCGTGCGCACGCCGCAATTCATCCAATACTTTCCGCCCTATTCGTATCCGGACGGACCGGTTCGCGTGACCGTGCGCGTTGCCGATGGAGCGGGGAATACGACCACGAAATCCTGGACCTTTACCATTAGGACGCGCTGACGGCGTGCTCGACGATCGACCGCCCGTCTTAGACGCGTGCATTTTTTGCCGGATCGGACGGGGCGAAATTCCGGCCAAAGAGGCGTATCGGGATGCCGCCGTCGTCGCCATCGAAGACCTCAACCCCCAAGCGCCGACGCACCTGCTGGTGATGCCGCTGCAACACTACGGCACGCTCGGCGAGTTAGCCGGGTCGCAAAACGACGCGTTGCTGTTCGAGCTGCTGCGGGTCGCGACGGCGCTCGGGCGGGAACGCGGCGGCAACGACGGATTCAGACTGGTCGCAAACACGGGGCCGCACGGCGGCCAAACCGTCGGGCACCTGCATCTGCACGTGCTCGCGGGCCGGCCGCTTGCGTGGCCGCCCGGCTAATCGACGTCCGTCGCTTTCCGGCTAGCCGCACCAAGCGGTATTTGACGCTTGCGCGGCGCCTATGCTACGGTAAGTCGTCGAAGGCCCGCTAGGGGCCTAATTTTCGTGCGTCCGCCAGGGCCACGCCGAGAGGGGGGTTGTTAAAGAATGGAAGTTCGCATTGCTCCGGGCGAATCGATCGAGAGCGCGCTGCGCCGCTTTAAAAAGGCCACCCAAAAGGCCGGAATTCTGGCCGAGGCGCGCAAGCACGAACACTACGAAAAGCCCAGCGTCCGCCGTAAGAAGAAGTCGGCCGCAGCCCGCAAACGCCGCAGCTAAGGAGAGCCTAGTCCCGTGGGATCGCTCAAAGATCGCTTCGCTTCGGACTTGAAGGTTGCCATGAAAGCGCGCGACCAAATGCGTCTGGACACGCTGCGGTCGGCGCTTTCGGGCTTTATTTACAAGCGCTCCGAAGCCGGCCAGGAACTTTCGGACGCCGACGAGCTGGACGTGGTTCGCCGTCTGGTCAAGCAGCGCGGCGACTCGCTGAGCGAGTTCGAGAAGGCCGGCCGCAGCGACCTCGCCGATAAGGAGCGCGCCGAACGCGAGATCCTGTTGGCGTATCTGCCGCAGCAGAAATCCGCGGCCGAAATTCGCGACGTCGTGCGCGGCGTTTTAGCCGAGCTTTCGCCCGAAGCGCGGAATCAGGGATCCGTCATGAAAGCCGCGATGGCGCAGTTGCGAGGCGTCGCCGACGGCAACCTCGTCCGCCAAGTCGTGACCGAAGAACTAGCCTGAACGGGCGCCGTTTTCGGAGTAACCTTTGCCGTTTGCCCTGGTAACCAGCAGTATGAAGGCTTTGCAGGTTCGCCGATGGCTGTCGCTCGGATTGCTGGTGTGCGGAATGGCCGGATTTGCCGGGGCG
>DATCGB010000211.1:0-6928 GCA_036509155.1 Candidatus Tumulicola sp.
CGGCGGGGGGTTCTTGCCCTTCGACGAGTAGATCGTAATGCTATTGGCGTCGTAGCTGCCCGAATAGATCAAATTCTTTCCGGCCATCGCATCCGGCTGAAGCCAGCCGTTCGCACCCGCGATTGAACCCGGACGGTTGCGGGCGGCCGAGTGCAACCCGTTGGCGGCCACCCGATCTTCGCGAACGCGAGCGTTCGCATTCGGCGCCGCACCGCCCAGGGACGGATTGGCGGCCGGGCCGAGAGCGCCCGGCGTACTCCCGCCCGAACAACTCGCGAGAAAAATGCCGGCCAGGGCTGCGGCGACCGGCGCCCGCCCGCGGCGCCCGATTATTTTTGCCATGTGTAAGAACACCTCCGGCCCGGAAGTTTTTTCGAAAGGCGGCGCGTTCCTATGGGCTACTGCGCGACGACGAGCGGCGCTTTCCATTTTCCGGAGAGCGCGGCTTCTTCGGGCCAGTACAGGCGCAAAACCATCATGAACGGACCGGCTGGGGCAGGCAGCCAGTTTGCGCGCTGTGCGGGCGGCGGGGCGGCGTGCTGGATGTAGAGCGTGAGGCCGCCGCCGGGGTCGCGGTCGAGTGTGGGCAGCATCGGTGAGTTGATCAGGTAACGATCGATCGGATTGGCGACCAGCAACTGCTGGGGCAGGTCGTACATCGTCAGCGACCAGAATGCGCGCACCGGCGGCAGCGCGTCTTTGTCGAAACGGACCGTATAGCGCTTGTCGCCGGTCAGCGGGTTGCCTTGCGAGTCTTTCTCGGAGAACGAATACAGGGCTTCGGCGGCGGTGTTTCCGAGAATCCCGGTTTGCGCGCCCAGCGCTCGATTGAGGTAGTCGTTGTGCATCGACTCGCGCGTGCCGAACAGGTCGATCGACGACGTCGAGGCGGCGCGCCCGGCGTCGATCGCGCGTTGCCCGGCGCGCATGCCGGCGACGAAGGCGTCGGCGCGCGTGCCGGCGACGAACGGCTTGCCGGCGGCCACCCCGACGTTGGATAAATTCTCGCGCAGCGGGATGTCGCCCGCGCTGGTCGGAGCGAACTGCAAGAGGAACGCCAGCACGTTGAAAAATTGGGGCGACGCGCGTTCCTGTTCGGGCGTGAGCGGCGGGATCCACGCGACGCTGGGCGCGGGCGAGGGCACCGGTCCGCCTTGGAAGGCGGAGAGCGGTGCGGCCGCATAGCCGGCCTGAATCTTCTTGACGTTCGCCAGGTCGGACGACCCGAAGAGCTGCGTTCGAAATAGCGCCAAACCGAACTGCGTGTGGAAGCGTACGACCTTGTCGATGCCGGGCGGCGTGGCGTGATGCCAGTTGGGTCCGACGAGTAAAAAGTGTCCGCCGCCGTTGCCGGTCGTTCGCGAGCCGAGATAGCCGACGTTGAACGTATAGAGGTCGACCAACTGCACCGAATAGTAGCGGTCGTTCTGGATCGGCGGCAGCGTCAAGACGATCGGTTCGGCCCGTAGGTCGAGCCCCAGCGTCGAGTACGGCGTGTCGGAGTTCGGCGTCTGGACGGTCTTGTCGGCCGGCGTATACACCTGGGCCGTGTTGTGCAGAACGTTGAGCGGCGCCGCGTACGCCGGACTCTTCGGATCGATGAAGTAGCCGTAGAAGATGCGATAGAGATCGACCATCGGAAAGCCGTAGACGTAACCCGTCTGCGCAATGTCTTCGACCTTCGTAGGTTGGCCGAGCCGGGCAACGTGTTGGCCGGGCGTCGAGGCCCCCGCGACGAACGGCGCGAGCGACGCGAGGCCGAAAAGGATCAGACCGCGCAGCGCGTTCGCGGGCGCGCCGCCCCGACGGATTCGATTCATGGCGCGTCGCTTAGGCGCGCGAGAGCCTTAAGCCTCGGTCGTGGGGCCCCTTGGTCCCTTCACCACGCCGGCAGCGCAAGCGTAGAATTGGCGTAACCGCAGCGGCAATCGCTTCGGGCGAATTGCCACGAACGAAAGGGTGTTGTGCCGAGATTTCGATTGTTCTGCTCCGTCGCGCTTCTCGCGGCGAGCGCTTGCGCCGCGCCGGCAACGCAAAGTCCGTTGCCGAACGCGCCCGAGCAGGCCGACTCGCAGTCGAGCGCGGCGCGCTCGTGGATGAGCCCGGAGGGGCGCGGGCACGACTTGCTGTACGTCTCCGACTCGGGGGCCGACCGGGTGTCGGTGTATTCCTATCCGGGCGGTAAACCGCTAGGCGAGCTGACCGGCCTGACGTCGCCGGGAGGCGAATGCGTGGATAAAGCCGGCGACGTGTTCGTAACGGAAGGCAAGCGGATCCGCGAGTACGCGCACGGCGGAACCAGCCCGATCGCGACGTTGCACCAGTCGACGGCTCCGGTCGCGTGTTCGGTCGATCCCACGACCGGCAACGTGGCGGCGGCCAATCAAATCTCCAAACGCGGACTGGGCAGCGTTTCGATCTATTCCGGTGCGCGCGGGATGCCGGCGACGTACACCGTCAAAGACATGTATCAATATTATGCGGTGGCTTACGACGATGCGGGCAATCTGTTCGTCGACGGCGTCACCAGCAAGCTTCGCTTCAGACTGGCGGAACTGCCCAAAGGGGGCAAGTCGTTCGCGCGGGTGACGGTCGACCAGCGCTTCGTCGTGCCGGGCAACGTGCAGTGGGACGGCGCGAATCTGGCGATCGGCGATCAGGCTAGCGGCACGATTTACCGGTTTGCGATCGCCGGGCGTCGCGCCATGAAAACCGGCTCGGTAACGCTGGGAAGCGCCCGCGACACGTGTCAGTTTTGGATTCACGATAAGACGGTCATCGGACCGAATTTCTCGGGCGCGAACGTGATGTACTGGAACTACCCGGCCGGCGGTTCGCCGACCAAGACGATCGGCGGATTGCGCAAGCCGTTCGGCGTCGCCGTCAGCGTGGCCGGCACGTAGGAGTGCCGACCCTCGTGAGGGAGCGGCCGAAGCGTTGTCCGAACACCCCGGTATTCACCATTTCATCGTGCTGTGAACCGGGAGATGCACATGCGATTTTCCTTTTTATCACATCGTATGGCCGGGGCCGCACTCGCGGCGGGGCTGCTTGCGGCCTGTTCGAGCGGAGGCGGCGGCTCGACGTTTAGTCCGAGCAGCGCCGGCAACGCGCCGATGTCGGCCGTGGCGGCACACGGCGGCACCGGCGCCTGGACAAACTTGGGGGCGGCGCCCGACTCCACCCAAGTCGATTTGGCGGTCGTGTTTAAGTATCGCAACGATGCCAAACTCGAAACGCTCGTCGAGGATCAGGCGGATCCGTCGTCGGGACGCTACCATCGCTTCCTGACGCCGTCGCAGTTTGCGCGCGAGTACGGACCCACGCAGCAGGCTTACTCCGACGCGATCGGGCAACTGCGCGCCGCCGGCTTTACGATCGGACATCAGTTTGCCAACCGGACCGTGCTCGACGTGAGCGCGCCCGCACCGCTAACCGCGAAATACTTCGCCACCAAAATCGACCTGGTACGGCGCGGCGACGGCAGCGTGCGGCACGTCAATACCACCCGCGAGACGATTCCGCCGGCGCTGGCCGATTCGGTGCTGACGGTCGTCGGCCTGGACAACGCGCACGAGATGATTCCGCAATACGCCTTTAAGCCGGGAGCGCGCACGCACAAGCCCGCGCCGCGCAACAAGCCACGGGCGGCACCGCTGTTCGGACCAGACGGCGGCTACGGACCGCGCGTATTCCAAGCATCCTACAACTTCCCCAAGAATATGGACGGGTCGGGACGCGCGTCGGCCGTCGTGGGCGACGCGGATTTTCTCGACAGCGACCTGGCTGCCTACCTCGCGTACTTTCAAGTCAACCGCACGGGACCGGCGACGACGCGCGTGCTGGTCGACGGCGGGCCGCCGCCCGGACTGACCGGGGATTCGCTTGAAACGACGCTCGACGTCGAAACGCTCGTTTCGATCGCGCCGGGTACGGCACTGTACGTCTACGAAGTGCCCGGCTCGCCGGACCTGCGCTACTTCGCCGACATGTACAACCAGATCGTGTCCGACAACAAAGCCGATACCGTCAACACCAGCTACAGCGAGTGCGAGACCGCCTTCATTCCGTCGTTCCCGATGGCGGCGAATGCGATCGAAAAACAAGGCAACGCGCTGGGCATCACGTTCCACGCGTCGACCGGCGACTACGGCACGATTACGTACGGCTGCAGCTCGACGACCAGCGTCGGAACGCCGGCCGACACGCCGCACAACGTGGCGATCGGCGGCACGATTCTGGACGTGAATTCGACCACCGGTCAAGAGACCAGCGAAGTCGGCTGGAACGACAGTTCGGGCGCGACCGGCGGCGGCATTTCGGTCGTATTCACACTGCCGCCTTTCCAGCGCCAAGTCGTCAACACGATCAAGAAACACCGGAACATTCCGGACCTCTCGTTCGACGCGAGCCCGTACACGGGCGAATCGCTCTACTACGGCGGATCGTTTGACGGACCGATCGGCGGCACGTCGCTGTCGTCGCCGATCTTCGGCGCCGGCCTGACGATTCTCGATCAAGTGCGTCACGCGCGCGCGGGGCACTTCACCAAAACGACCTACAAAACGTGGAAAGCCAACGGCTACGGATCCGGCTCCACGACGTACCTGCGCGACATCACGTCGGGCAGCATCCCGCCGTATTCGGCCAAGCCCGGATACGATCAGATGACCGGCATCGGGGCGATGCTGTTCGGAAACTTCGTTACGCTTCTTCACTAACGCCTCGCGGCGCACGCCCCGGCATCACGGAGGGCAATTCATGACGTCTCTACGTCCGCTCGCAGCGGTCGCGCTGTTGACCGTCGGCGCCTGTTCTGGATTGGGAAGCACCAATCCGCCGAGCGCAGTTTCCGTTCGACCCGCGACGGTAAAACGCCGCGCGAGTTCGAGCCCGATTCAACACGTCGTCTTCATCATTCAAGAAAACCGTTCGTTCAACAACCTGTTCATGGGATACCCGAAAGCTAAAACGCAGAACTACGGGTACGACGCCAACGGCGATAAAATCGCGCTCCACTCGACCGACCTCTCGACGTATTGGGACATCGACCATTCCTCGGGAGCGTTCTTTACCGCGTGCGATGGAACGGGGCCGCTGCCGGGCACGAAGTGCAAGATGGACGGCTGGAACAAGGAGTACGCCAGCTACGGGGCGCCCAAGAACTTTGCCTACGCCTACGTGCCGCAAAACGAAACGGCTCCCTATTGGGCCATGGCCAAGCAATACGTGCTGGCCGACCACATGTTTGCCAGCAATCTCGACGGCAGCTTCATCGCGCACCAATACGTGGTGGCGGCCTATGCGAGTGGAGGGGTCGACTATCCCAGCGAATCGTGGGGATGCCAAGGCGGATCGCGGGACACCGTCGCGACGCTCACGCAGCAGCGCACGTACGGGCCGAGGATCGTTACCTGCTTCGACAATCCGACCATCGGCAGCGAAGCCGACGCCGCCGGCGTGACCTGGCGGTTTTACGCGGGCTCGACCACCGGCGACGGCGGTCTTTGGAACGCGTATCAAGCCGACACGGCGGTCTATAACGGACCCGACTGGAACACCAACGTGATCAGCCCGCCGTCCAAGTTTCTCACCGACCTTGGAAACGGCCAACTGGCGAACATCACGTGGATCACGCCCACCTACGAGAACTCCGACCACGCCGGCATGGAGGCGAGCGGCGGTCCGGCGTGGGTAACCTCGGTGGTCGACGCGATCGGTGCCAGCCCGTTTTGGAAATCGACAACGATTTTCATTATGTGGGACGATCCGGGCGGCTGGTTCGATCCGGTCAAGCCGGTTTACAAAGATTACGACGGACTCGGCTTCCGCGTACCGCTAATCGTGATCTCGCCGTATGCCAAACGCAACCGCGTCACCCACGTGCAGTACGAAACGGCCAGCGTGCTGCGCTTTATGGAAGACAACTTCGGGCTCCAACCACTCGCGGCCAGCGACACGCGCGCCAAGGATCCCCTCGGCGACGCGCTCGACTACAGCCAAAAACCCCGCAAGTTTACCAAGATTGCCGGCTCGAAGCCGAACGGATATTGGACCGAGCTCGATCGCATGTCGACCGTTCACGGGCCGCCCAAAACGATCGTCGGCGACGATTAGGAGCCTCGTGAGGTTCGCCCGCCCGTTGGCGGCAACCGCGCTGTTGGGGCCGTGCGCGTGTTCCGGCCTGGGGAGCGCCACCGTGCCGCGCGCGGTTTCCGCCGTGCCGGCGCCGGTGGCGCGCCGCACCAGCTCGAGCCCGATCGCGCACGTCGTCTTTATCATTCAGGAAAATCGATCGTTCAATAACTTGTTCATGGGATTCCCGAAAGCTAAAACGCAAAACTTCGGGTACGATACCAAAGGCAAGAAAATCGGCTTGCACGCAACCGGCCTGTCGACGTATTGGGACATCGACCATGCGTTCGGAGGGTTTTTAGCCGCCTGCGACGGGCGAGGAAAGCTGCCCGGCACCGAGTGCAAAATGGACGGCTGGAACAAGGAGTACGTTACGCAAGGCGCTCCCAAGAACTTTGCGTATGCGTACGTGCCGCGCGACCAAATCGCGCCGTACTGGACCATGGCTCGACAATACGTGCTGGCCGACAATATGTTTGCCTCGAATCTCGACGGCAGCTTTATCGCGCACCAATATGCGATTGCGGCCTATGCGAGCCACGGGGTGGACTACCCCATCGGGTCGTGGGGATGCGAGGGGGGCGACGGCGACACGGTTGCGACGCTGACGGCAGCGCGCACGTACGGCCCGCGAATCGTGACGTGCTTCGAAAATCAAACGATCGGCGGCGAAGCCGACGCCGCCGGCGTGAGCTGGCGCTATTACACCGGTGCGCCCAGCGGTGACGGCGGTCTGTGGAACGCCTACCAGGCCGACGACGCCATTTACCATGGACCCGACTGGAGCACCAAG
>DATCGB010000212.1:0-3106 GCA_036509155.1 Candidatus Tumulicola sp.
GCGCGCTGCGTTTGCGACGAAATTAAAAACCGCTTCATCGTTGCTGCACGAGTGAAGCGGTGCGTTGCGTTCGTACGTTCGAGCCGGCCGGCCGGACCAAAAGCGTCATGGTGCGAGGTTTGCGAAGGGACCGGATGTTCCTCGCGGGCGGCCACAGGCGCGACCCAGTTTCGCAGGCTCGTGCCAACCGCCGGCGGTTGCGCCTCAGGAGTTTTCGGGCCGATGTGAAACCTGGCGGCAGGCAGCAGTGGTCCGAGACACTGATGAGTGCACTCGCCGCGCCGCTCCTGCAGGGAGTTATCGTGCCTTCAGCGGTCCCGACGGGGAAAACCGCCGCCGCTCGGCCGCCGGCAACCGTCGTTCCGAGCGTCGAGAGGTTCGAGCGGATCGTCGACGACTATCAGCGACGCCTCTACGGCTTCGCTTTGCGCATGACCGGCAACCGCGAGGACGCCGAGGAAATCGTGCAGGATGCGTTCGTGCGCGCCTATCGGGCGCTCGCAAAGATGTCGGTGGAACAGCGCACCGAGCTGCGCTTGCAACCGTGGCTCTACACGATTACGCTCAACGTAACCCGCAACCGCCTGCGCAGCAAGCGGCCGGCCAACGTCGCGCTCGACGCGCTGGCCGATCCGGATGCACTGCTGCGCGAATCCAACGAAGGACCCGCTCAGCCCGAATCGATCGTCGAGCGTAACACCGAGGTAGCGCTCGTCGAGCGAGCCCTCATGCAGTTGCCGATGCACCTGCGCGCGGCGGCCACGCTGCGCTTCATCGAAGGTCGCAGCCACCCCGAAATAGCCGAGATTCTTCACCAGCCCATCGGGACGGTGAAATCGCACGTGCATCGCGCGGTCCGGATCCTGCGGCGAATTCTCGGACCGCAAATTGGACGACTCACCCCCGAAGGAGCACCCTTGCATGCGCTGTCGTGACGTCGAGGCTATGTGGGACGAGATCCGCGGCGAATGCACTTTGTCGCTCAAAGAGACGGTGCAGACGCACCTGCTCGCCTGTCCGCCCTGCCAAGAAATCTACGAAGAGTTCGAAGGGGTGGCCTACTGTCTGTCGTGCCTGCCGCAACCCGAACCTTCGTGCGACCTCACGAAAAAGGTCGTCGAGCACATCGCAACCATCAAGACCAAGCGCCGTTCTCCGCTCCTGCTGTGCGCGGTCGGCACGCCGATCGGGCGAGTCCACGTCGGTTTCAAGGAAAATCGGATCGCCTACATCGGCATCGACACGGGCGAGTCGCTCGAGACCGTTCGCACGCGGGTCGAGCAACGGCTGCGCCGGCCGGTCGTCATGGGCGACGCTCCGGCGTGGCTCGGCGAAACGCTCGACCGTTTTTTCCACACCTGGAAGGTCGAAGACGCGACGGTCGACATCAGCGATCTCACGCCCTTCGAGCAGGCCGCGTTGCGTGCGGCCGCTCAAATTCCGCGGGGTGAGGTACGTTCCTATTCCTGGGTAGCCATACAGATGGGCCGTCCGCGGGCGGCGCGCGCCGTCGGACGCGTGATGGCACGCAATCCGCTGCCGCTGCTCTTCCCGTGCCATCGCGTCGTCGACTCGTCCGGCGCTCTGCACAACTATTTCTACGGCCTCGACATGAAGGCGCGTCTGCTTGAGATGGAAGGCTATCGAGGCTAACGCCGGGCCGCTCCAAAGGGGAACGGAAATGCGACGCCAACCATAGCGTCGTGGCACAACACGTCCGTCGACCCCGCGCGCTGTAAAGGAAGTAGATCGCTGAGCGACCCACGTATCGCCGCCATCCCCGACGTTCACGGCCATGCCAAAGGGGAGCACCGGCCGTTCGCCGAGGAACGTCCGATCGCATATTCGGCTCGGATGCTGTTCCTCTGGTTCTACCACGCGTGCCGGCGGGATTCGCCGCGCTTCCTGATGGTAGCCGACCACATCAACTATCTCACCTTTGAGGACCCGGGCGCGGTGAACACCCTGCGCCGAGCGTTGAAACTGGCGCACGCCGGCGATCTGTATGGTGCCGCCGAGACGGCCGGCGTCGACGTCGCGCACGCATCGGTCGTGTCCGAGGCGCTGCGCCGCGGCATGAGGTTTTCGATCGGGGCCGAGGTCGACAACGATCCGCGCGCCCGGCCCGACGCGCAAAACATCGTCGACGCGATGCGGCCCGACGGACTGATCCGCACGGTGAACTTCGTCAACATCGAGCACCCCGAAAAGGGTGCCGACTGGGCGTGGGCTTTCGAAAACGAGGAGTTCGCGCATCTCCACGACGTCGTCGGGGCCGACCGGCTGTGGGAGCTTTACATTGCCAAACTGCTCGACGACTTGGAGAAGCTGCCGGCGCACGTCGTGGGGCACTTTTACGGCCCCGCAAGTCTGGGTCACTGGCCGGCCGCGAAGCAGCTCGAAGCGTACGAAGACCGGCTGCTGAGCGTCTGCCACACGCGCAGTCTGGCAATCGAGATCAACACGCGCTTTCTGTACCGCGACAGTTCGGCCGAGCTCAAGAAGAAATATCTCGAAGCGAACGCTCGGCTGGTGCGCAAGGCCAAGGCGCTGGGGGTGGGCATCGCCATCGGATCGGACGCTCACAGTCCGAAAGATCAGGGCGGAGCCTTCGACGTCGTACTGAAAATGCTGGACGACGCAAACATCAACGAGGTCGTGTTTCCGGTCGGCGGCCGGCTCGCCCGCGTGGCGCTGCGCGCTACCCGCGAGCACCTCGAAGCCCAGGCCAAGACGCGCGAAACCTTCACGCCGGGCAGCAGCATTACGGGCTTCAGCCGCGCCGAGCTGGGGTTACCCGAACAGCTCGAACTTTCGGCTTCGGCGCGGCGCGAGAATGCGCGCGCGGCGCGCGAGGCGGCAACCAAGAAGCGCGCGGCGGGATCGGCGCGCGCGGGCAAGCGTTCCGCTGCGGCGGCGAAAAGCACTTCAAAGCGCACGGCCGAGTCGTCCTCGTCGTCGAGCAAAGCCAAGGCGGCCCGCGCCGTCAAGCCGCCGGCCGCACCGGCCAAGAAGTTGCCGGAGAAACCTGCGACCAAAGCGGCGCCAAAAAAGGCGGCGGCGCAAGCCGCCAAAGCGCCGGCCAGGGCGGCAAAACCAGCCGCCA
>DATCGB010000213.1:0-4134 GCA_036509155.1 Candidatus Tumulicola sp.
CAAGCGGCTCCGCCGATCGTACACGTACCGCGTATCGCGCCGCTGCGTCACGCGCCGTTGGCCCAGCCGCGAACGCAGCGCCTCCCGCAGAACCGGCACGAGTTAGCGCGTGAAGCGCCGACCGCGCCCCCCAACCCGCTCCCGCTGCCGCAGCAGAGCCCGCAGCCCAATCCGCAGCCGACGCAAAACGTCTACGAAGTGCGTCCCGGCACGGAACTGCCGGCGGCCCCAGTAAACGTTCCAACCGCCGCCCCCGTAGCGGTCGCGTCGATCTCGCCGCCGACCGCCGCGCCGTCACCCGCGCCTACGGCGGTGGCCACCGCGTTACGGTCGCCCCATCCGCCGGTTCCGAGCGCCGCCCCGACCGCCAAAGCCCGCCCCTCGCCGGTCGTCCCGAGCGCCGCACCATCGTCGGCGCCGGTCGCGGTGCGTGCCAGCGCGCTGCCCAGCGCGTCGCCCGCCCCGTTGGTCCGTGCGTCGTCGATCCCGGCTCAACGGTCGGGGGTGCCTAGCCCGAGCCCGCGAACGGCCGCGGCCGTGGCAAAGACGCACGGCACGGCGCCCAGCCCCGGCCCCAAGGGGATCGGATCCCCCGGCCCCCACGCCGGCACGGGCTCAAAGACGAAGGCCGCGCCGGCCCGGCCAATCGAACTTCGCCCCACCCCGAGCCCCGCGCCGCGACCGGCCAAAGCGCGCCCGGCGGCGCCCGACATTAACGCGAAGCTGCGTGCCCTGCTCCCCAACAACCCGGTTCATCCGAGCAGCAAACAGTACGCCCCGTCGATCTCGCTGCACGGCTCCATGGAGCCGACGCCGCCGCCCAGCGTGCTCGCGCAGACCAAATACCTTTATCGTTCGCGCGGCGGCAGCGAAGCGCTCGTCGAGATGTGGGTCACGTCGATTCGCAAAGCCGGCCCCACGACGATCTGCACGGGCTGGCTCGTTCGCTACCCGCTCAACCAGACGCCCAGCCATCCCGGCGATTTTGCGCCGGCCAACGGCACGCAGATGACCGTCGGCGGTGGGCGCGGAATGCCGGCGGTTCTTCCGCCCATCGTCGAAGGGATCGTCTCCGCGCCGTGTGAGGGGCGGCTGCTGGTACCCTACGCTGCGTTGCCTGCCGCGTCGCCATGACCGCCCCTCTTTCCCGCTTGAGTTCCGACATTGGTCGCATTACAATTGGGTAGCCGAACTCGGCACGCTTCGTCTAACGAAGGAGGGCGGTTGGAACCGCAAGATCCACCGGGCAATCGAGCCCGCGACAGACGCGCCGGATAGCGGGCAGCAAAAAAAGCGCCCACGCAGCCGGACGATACCGGAAGGCGCGCGATCGCGAATATAGGTCAAAGTGAAGGGCCGCGCCCACGTGGGGTTGCGGCCCGTCGCTCTTTTCGGTAAGATGAATTGCGGTTAAGCAGGAGCGTGGGCAGGTCCCGCGCTTCGTTGTTGTGCGGGGCGCATTGTGGTTAGCGATTTAGAGGTAGCTTTTGGGCGAGAGCTGGATGCGATCGCCCACGACGGGGTGGGTTTTGCGGAACTGGAAATCGTGCAGCGTCGCGTGCGAGTGATGCGCGGCACGACGGCGTTTCGCGTAACCGTCGACCGGCCGGGCGGTGCCGATTTGGCCCTGTGTGAACGAATCGCCGCGCGGCTCAACGCCACCCTCGAGGCGTGCGACGCGGCCTACAGTCTGGAAGTCGAGTCGGCGGGATTGGAGCGCCCGCTGGTTCGCCCGGCGGACTACGCGCGGTTTGCCGGCAGCGCCGCCCGGATCGTAACGACGCTGACGGTCAACGGCATGAAAACCCATCGTGGGACGCTGCGCGGCGTACGCGGCGAGGCCGTGATTCTCGAAACTCAAGCCGGCGAATTACCGTTACCTATTGCGACGATTAAGTCGGCAAATCTCGAATACGATCCGCGCGCGGATTTACAACGAAACAAACGTGAACGGAAGAGGTCCCATGGCAACGGCAGACACGGTAACTGACGAAAAACTCATCGACGTCCTTCACTCGATCGCCAAGGATCGCAACATCCCGTTCGAGATGCTGCTCGAGGCGTTGGAGGCGGCGCTCCTGACGGCGTACAAGCGCCACTTCGGCAGCGAATCCAACGCGATCGTGACCGTCGACCGGCAAACCGGCGCCTACAAGGTGTATCATCGCCGGTCGATCGTCGACGCGGTCGAGGATCCCAAGCTGGAAATCTCGGTAAAAGAAGCCGGCGCCCCATATCAGGCCGGCGATTTTTACGACGAAGAAGTGACGCCCAAAGACTTCGGAAGGATCGCCGCGCAGACCGCCAAGCAGGTCATCGTTCAGCGCATCCGCGAGGCCGAGCGGGACACGGTCTACAACAAATACGTTCGCAAGCTCAACGATCTGGTAACCGGAACGGTGCAGCGCTACGAGCAGCGCAACATGTACATCACGCTCGAAGGCCGCGACGAGGCGGTGATGTATCTCGACGAGCAAGTGCCCGGCGAGGCGTATCGGATCAACGACTTCATCCGCGCTTACGTTCTGGACGTCAAGAAGTCGCCCAAGGGTCCGCAAGTCATTCTTTCGCGCACCGCCGAGGGGCTGGTACAGCGGCTGCTCGAGCTCGAGGTGCCCGAGATCGCCGACGGTACGGTCGAGATCATGGCGATCGCGCGGGACGCCGGCAGCCGCGCCAAGGTCGCGGTCAAGAGCAACCGCCCGGAGGTCGACCCAATCGGTGCCTGCCTCGGTCCCAAGTCGAGCCGGATCGCCAACGTGACCGACAACTTGCGCGGTGAGAAGATCGACATCATTCGCTACGACGCCGACCCGGCGACGTTTATCATGAACGCGCTCGCACCCGCCAAAGTGATCGGGGTCGAGCTGTTCGAGGACGACGGCGTGTCGTTAGTGGTCGTCCCCGACTACCAGTTGTCGCTGGCAATCGGCCGGGACGGTCAAAACGTGCGCTTGGCGGCCCGGCTCACCGGGTGGCGTCTGGACATCACGAGTGAGACCGAGTCGAACGAGGCGCGCGAGCGCTACCTGGCCGAACGCGCCGAGCGGACCTCGGACGAAGCGGCCGGCGACGCGGAATCGGCCGAACCGGCGGTCGCGCTCGACGGCGTCGACATCGACCCGGACCTGATCCGCAAGCTCGAAGAGTTCCGGCGCGAACGCCTGGGTGCCGAAGACGGCGGCTAGGAGTCCGGCCGCGCAGCCAATTCGGCAGTGCGTGGGTTGTCGTAAGCGGTACCCCCAAGCGGAGTTGGTGCGATTCGTCCGAAACCCCCAGGGGTGGCAGGCCGATCGCGACGGCTCGCGCCGCAGAGCGCCGGGCCGGGGGGCCTACCTGTGTTCGGATGCGTGCGGGCTGGCGGTCGCGAAGAACAAACGCTACCCGGGTCTTGCCGCGGTTGCGGCAGAATGTGCTTTAATAAGAAGTTCGTCGGATGGACAATCATAAAGTGATGATCGGCAACGTCGGCAACCATGTGCCCTGAAGCGATGAGGGGCGTCAATTGAACGCGTAGTGGGGTCGGTCCCGTAGTCGGGGCGATCCCACCTTAAGTGAGGAATTTTGGCTACGGGAAAAGTACGGATTTTCGAGCTCGCCAAAGAAGTCGGGCTATCGTCGAAAGAGCTGATTGCGCTCTTCAACGAGCGCCTAGGCGGAGTTTTCGAGGCAAAGAACCAGCTCAGCGTCGTCCCGGATCAGATCGCGGATCTTATCCGGAGCGTCCTTTTGAAGTCACCGCCTGGAACCGGCAAGAAGCCGGCGCCCGCGGCCAAGCCGCCCGCGCCGATCGGCGTCGTTCCGGCCGCCGTTTCGGCCGTGCCCAAGAAAGCCGCACCGAAGGCGCCCGCCCCGATCGAAGCTCCCGTGCCGCGTCTGCGGCCGGTAACCGGCGCGACCGCGCGCCCGGCCACGCGTCCGGCTGCAGTCCAGGTCCCCGTCGCCGAGGACGTTTCCGCGGCGCCGGCCGCCCCGTCGGCCACCGCCGACGCTCCCCCCGCTGAAACGGCTGCCCCCGCTTCGCCCGCTCCGCGGCGCGCGGCACACAAACCGGTGCTGCACGACCCGATTCCGCAACTGCGTCCGGTTCCGGCCGGCCAGTCCTCAATCGCGCGCCGGACGGCGCCCCCGCCG
>DATCGB010000214.1:0-3752 GCA_036509155.1 Candidatus Tumulicola sp.
CGAACCCCAGCATCAGAGCGTCAGGCGCAGCTCTTTGCGCAGCGCGCCGATGGCTCCGCCCAGCGCGCCGATGGCGAGCACGGCGGCGGCGAATACGCCGACGGCCGGCGCTTTCAGAAAGGCCCACACGACGAACAGCGCACCGCCCGCCGACATCAGCGCATAGCCGGCGCGCATAAAGCGCGCTGCGGGATAGCGTTTGCTTAGGAACCACGCACCTAGGGCGCCGAAAGCGGCCAGAAAAAGTCCCGCCAGAACGATCGGGAGCCCTTGGCTCATAGACCTTCGGCGACGAGCGCGGCGTCAACCGCGCGAAATGCCTCCGCGAGCGTTCCGTCGTAGCTCAAGCCCGAGGCGCGAAAGTGTCCGCCGCCGCCGAGCCGTTTTGCCGCCGCCTGCACGTTCACGCGCCCGCTCGAACGCAAGCTCACGCGAATCTCGCCGTCGATGGCCTTGAACAGCCCGGCGACCTCGACGCCGTCCTGACCGCGCAGCGTGTTGACGGTATCCTCGGTATCCTCGCCGTCGGCGCCGGTTTGGGCGAGCATCGCGTCGTCGACGTGCGAGTAGCAGTACCGGCCCTCGTGCGCGAACGTCATCTCGTCGATAATTCGCCCCAGCAATTTAGTGGCGGCCACGCGCTTGCGTAAAAAGATCGCTTCGGTGATTTCTTCCTTGTCGGCACCCAGACGCATCAGCTCGGCCGCGAGTTCCAACGCTTCGGGCGAAGCGTTCGAATGCATGAAGCCGCCGGTGTCGGTCATCACGGTAGTGAGGATGCACGTCGCGATTTGCGGATCGACCGGTACGTTCAGTCCGCGCAGCAGATGCATGACGACGGCGCCGGTCGAACACTCCGTCTCCAACACGTAGTTCAGCTTTCCGAAGCGCGAGTTCCCGAGGTGGTGATCCACGTCGAGCATGTTCTCGCGCGATACGGCCGGAAGAAATTCGCCCGCGCGCGCGTAGTCGCTCATGTCGCAAAAAACGAAGAGCGCGTCCGGCGGCAAGTCCGCGGGCAGATCGCGCGACACGCAGTCGGCGTCCGGAAGGAACCGCAGGTTCCGCGGAACCGGATCCTGTTGAAAATACAGCACGCGCTTTCCAAGCTTCTTGAGCGCCAAGCCGAGCGCGAGCCCGGCCCCCAGCGTGTCGCCGTCCGGCTTCACGTGGCTGACCATCACGAATGCCGAACGGGCGCGCAGTTCGGCCACGACCTCAGCCGTCGACGCGACTCCCGGAGTGCTTTCGATCATGCCGGCTCCTCGCGGGCCGCTTCTCGAAGCGTTTTAGCCAACGCAATCGCCCGTTCGGCCGACCGGTCTTCTACGAACGCCAACTCCGGCGTATGACGCAGGTCGATCTTCCGGCCCAGCTCGCCGCGCAGGAAACCGCTCGCATGGGCGAGCGCGTCGAGCGATTGACGCGCCGCTTGCCGGTCGCCGATCACCGAGACGAACACCTTGCAGTGCCGCAGATCGTCGGTGACTTCCGCCCGGGTCACCGTTACGAAGGACAGCCGCGGGTCCGCGAGTTCGCGCGAAATCAGCGTCCCGAGCACGCGTTGAATTTCGTGATCGATCTTGGCTATGCGCTGGGCCTTCACGCGCGCACCAGTTCCGGCGCGATTTGTTCCATGGCGTACGCCTCGATTACGTCGCCTTCCTTGAGGTCTTGGAACTTGGCGATCTGGATGCCGCACTCGAAGCCTTCGGCGACCTCGCGAACGTCGTCTTTGAAACGGCGCAGCGACTCGATCTCGCCGTCGAACACCACCGCCGAATCGCGGATGACGCGCGCCTTGGCGTTGCGCGCGATCTTGCCGCTGGTGATGTAGCAGCCGACGATCGTTCCGACCTTGCTGACTTTGAAGACCTCACGCACTTCCGCGCGGCCGAGCGTGACTTCGCGGATGACCGGCGCGAGCATGCCGCGCATCGCTTTCTTGAGATCCTCTTCGATTTCGTAGATGACCTGATAGAAGCGCAAATCGACGCCCTCGTTTTCGGCCAAACGGCGAGCCGTTTCGTCCGGGCGAATGTTGAAGCCGATCAACACCGCGTTCGAGGCGCTGGCCAGATTGACGTCGTTGGGAGAGATCGCGCCGACGCCTCCGTGGATCACGCGGATGTCGACCTCCTCGTTTGAGAGCGACTCCATTCGCGTGCGCAGCGCTTCGAGCGAACCTTGCCCGTCGGCCTTGATAATGAGATTGAGCGACTTCTTGCCCTCGGTCGGCATGGTCATGAACGTCTCGAGCGAGACGCGCTGCGAGCCGGTAGCCGCCATCCGCACGTCGCGGCGGCGCGTCGCCCGCTTTTCGGCGGCTTCGCGCGCCACGCGCTCGTCGCTGACCACGGCCAGCGAGTCGCCCGCCGACGGAACGTCGGACAGTCCCATGATCTCGACCGGAATCGACGGCCCGGCTTTCTTGACCTGTTTGCCTTTGTCGTCGATTAGGGCGCGCACTTTACCGAACGTGCCGCCCACGACGATGATGTCGCCGACGCGAAGCGTGCCGTTCTGAACGAGTACGGTCGCGACCGCACCGCGTCCGCGGTGCAGCGCCGACTCGATGACCACGCCGGTCGCCCGCCGATTTCGGTTGGCCTTGAGGTCGCGAATGTCGGCTTCGAGCAGCACGGTGTCGAGAAGTCCGGGAATTCCTTCGCCGGTTTTGGCCGAGACCGGAACCATTTCGACGGTGCCGCCCCAGTCGACCGGCTGAAGACCTTGCTCGGCAAGCTGCTGCTTGACTCGGTCGGGCTGAGCGTCGGGCTTGTCCATTTTGTTGATCGCGACGACGATCGGCACGCCGGCCGCCTTTACGTGGGCGATCGCTTCGCGGGTTTGCGGCATGACGCCGTCGTCGGCGGCGACCACGAGGATCGCGACGTCGGTAACTTTGGCGCCCCGAGCGCGCATGGCGGTGAACGCTTCGTGGCCCGGCGTGTCGATGAACGTAATCTTGCGATCGTGCTGCTCGACGGTGTACGCGCCAATTTTTTGCGTGATGCCGCCGGCTTCGCCGCCGGCCACGTCGGCGCGGCGGATTTTGTCGAGCAGCGAGGTCTTGCCGTGGTCGACGTGTCCGAGTACGGTGACGACCGGCGCGCGCGCCGTCATCATTTCGGGCTTGTCCTCTTCTTGCTCGACGGTCACTTCTTCGCCGGCTTCTTTGACGACGGCGTTGAAACCGAACTTCTTCGCGACTTGAATCGCAACGTCGCTGGGAATGTTCTGATTGATGGTCGCCATCGTGCCCATTTTAATGAGCTCGGTGATGACGTCTTTCACCGGAACGATCATCGACGTCGCGAGTTCTTGAACGGTGAGCAGGTCGGGAATCTCGATCGCTTCGAGCGCGCGCTGCGCGGCCAACGGCGAGACGTGATCGCCCTTCTTCTTGCGCTGCCGATCCTTTTCGAGCAGCATCTCGTTGGCGCGATCTTTTTTCGCGGCGGCTTTGTCTTCGTGCGAACGGATTCGGTCCCCGGGTCGACCGCCGGCCGAAGGCGAGGGCATGTCGGTAACGGTCGTCATTCCCGGACCGGCCTGACCGGCGGCGGGCCGCTGACCGGGACCCATCGGGCGGAACGGCCCGTTGCCCGCGTGACGGCGCGCGGGCGGCGCGATCGTCTGCGTTGAAGCCGCCGGCCGGGCAGCCACGCCCGGAATCTTGCCGCCTTGGCCCGGCATCGCCTGACCCGGCCGTGGCGCAACCCCCGGCCGTCCCGGCAGCCCGGTTTGCG
>DATCGB010000215.1:0-4665 GCA_036509155.1 Candidatus Tumulicola sp.
TGCCGCCGCTGCATCCGGTGAAGGTCGACAAGATTCCGCTGCACGCAACCTTCGACCTCGCCGGCGATACCGCCGCGGTGCGCGCGAAGGTCGCCGCATTCCTCACGGGTCGCGGGTGGCGGGTGCGCGACCGCGTCTTCGGCGGCGTCGAATGGACGTTCGCCGACAAGCACAACTGGGCGCGGCGCGGCGTGCTCGTCGCACATCTCGGGTTCGTGATCGTCGCCGCCGGGACGACGCTCTACTGGGCGCGCGGATTTTCCGGCGAAACGGCCGTCCTGACCGGCCAGGCGGTCGAGATTCCGCAAACGCACGCGATCCTGCGGCTCGACGATTTTGCCTACAAGATCGAGCCGATCATGACGAAGAGCGGCATGGTCTATCAGCCGATCGATTACGTCTCGCACGCGACGGTCACCGGAAACGACGCAATCCCCAAGCACGTGACCGTCCGCGTGAACCACCCGATCGACGTCGACGGCACGCTGTATTATCAAGCGAGTTACGGCTTCGGCGTGAAGTTCTCGGTCACGCACCACGGCCGGCGGGACGCCGCGCTGTCGGATCGCACCCTGATGGAAGGCGACTCGTTCGAGATTCCCGGCACGCGGCGCAGCGTAACGTACGGGCGGTTCGTCCCGACGGTCGACCGGCAGTCCGGAATGCCGGCGGCCGATCCGCGCGTCAACAATCCGGGCGTCGTGCTGAGCGTCGCGCAGGCCGGCAATGCCGTCGGCGACGCGCTGGTACCCTTGCGCACCTGGGTCGATCTAGGCGACGGATGGCGCGTGACGCCCGATCGATACGTGCTCTACAGCGGTTTTCAGTACCGCTACGACCCCGGCATCCCGCTGGTCGGCATCGGTGCGTTCGTGCTGTTAGCCGGACTGATCGTCTCGTTTTACTTTTTGCCCGCTCGCTTGTACGTGCGGATCGACCCAACCGCGGGCGGACGGTCGCGGGTCGGCCTGGCCGCCACTACCGTCAAGGGTTACGACGTTTTCGAGAACGAGTTCGGGCGCTTGGTGGTAGCGTTGACGAAGGAATCGAGCGATTCGGACGGCGCCGCCGCCCGTTCGCCCGACTGGGGAGTGGCCACGCAATGAAGATGTCGCTCGACGAAGTGTTGATGGTGACGGCACTGGGATCGTACGTTCTCGCGGCGCTCGCGCTGCTGGCCTACTTCTTTTCGCGCCAAGACTGGCTGCGGCTGTTCGGCGCGCCGCTCGCCATCCTCGGCTGCGCCGCGCAGTTCGCCCAACTGATCGCCCGCTTCGAAATGACCGGCATCTGGCCGCTGCTCAATCTCTACGGATCGCTTTCGCTCTTCGCCGCGATGGCCGTGGCGATCTACATCGGGTTCGCCGTTCGATACAAGCTGTGGTTTGCGGGCGGCTTCGTTCTCGCGCTGGCGGCGATCTTCTTGGCCTACGGCGTCACCTGGAACGAAGGAACGATGCCGGCGGTTCCGTCGCTGCAGTCGTATTGGGCGAAAATTCACGTGCCGATCGTCGTGTCGTCGTATGCCGCGTTTCTGGTCGCGTTCGTGTTCTCGTGCATCTACCTCTTGAAGTATTATGCCGAGCGGATTTTTGAAGGCGGCGCGCCGTCGGCAACGTTCGCGACCAACACCGGAGCGGATATTCCGGCCGCCGCGTTTGCGATCTCCGACGCCGGTGCGCTGCAGCGCGACACGCCCGCGATGACGGCGGCGGCAGCGGCCGGCAATCCGGTCGCCGTCTGGTTCGGCACGCTGCCGAGTCTGGCAAAGCTCGACGTGATCGTCTATCGCGCCGTCGCCATCGGACTGCCGCTGATCTCGATCGGCATCATCACCGGCGCGATGTGGGCCAAAGAGGCGTGGGGCGCTTACTGGCAGTGGGATCCGAAGGAGACCGCCGCGCTCTTCTCGTGGATCATCTACCTCGCGTTCATGCACCTTCACACGCGCCACGCTTGGCGCGGCCTGCGCACCAACTGGGTCAGCGTGATCGGCTTCGTTTCGATCGTCTTCTGCTACCTGGGCGTGAATATTTTTATCTCCGGCCTGCACAGCTATAAGATGTGAGCGGGCCGCGCTCCGACATTTAGCGGCAGAGCGCGAGCCCGTACCGCGAGTTTGGTCCTGGCGCCGAGTAGAGGGCAGATTTACAATGCTGGGAAAAGAGGCCCTCAGCCGAATCGCACCGTCGCGGGAGAGCTAGTTTTGTCGAATCATGGAGCTGCCGACGCCTCCGAAGGCGTCCAACCGAAAATCTCGAGCGCGTACGACGCGCCGGAAACGCCGCAGGAGGTCAGCCGGCGCACGTTCATGGCCAACGCGACCATGACGATCGGCGGGATCGTCGGCATCGTCCTGGCCGTGCCGATCGTGGGATCGCTTCTCCCGACCGGCACCTCCGGCAAAGGCAGTTGGTCGGCACTGACCAAAACCGAGGTGGACGCGCTCCAACAGGCGACGTCCAAGCCCGTCAAGATGACGTTCACCTTGAAGTACAAAGACGGGTATCTGCCCGAACAGGCCGCCGACGAGTACGTCTGGGGCATAAAGATCGACCCCGCCAAGTTTCAGGCGGCGCGCCCCGACATTTACAAGACGCCGGGCGGCGATACGTCGTATCCGGCCGTCAACCTCGGCTTCGTCATCTTCAGCCCGATTTGCCCGCACCTTGGGTGCCGGTTTAACTGGAGCGCCCAGGCCAACCGTTTTCTGTGCCCGTGTCACGGCTCGCAGTACAACTTCGACGGCACCCACGAGGCCGGCCCGGCGCCGCGCGGCCTCGACCCCCTGCCGTTTCGCGAGCAAAGCGGCGCGGCCGCGGTCACCTGGATACAGTACCAGCCCAACGTCCCCAACCGCGTCATCGTTTCGTACCAAGCGTAAGGCCGAAGGAAAACTAACCGATGCTCAACTGGATCGAAAAACGCACCGGCTTCGTTTCGATGACGCAGGACTTCCTGACCGAAGACGTTCCGGGCGGCGCGAGCTACTGGTACGTGTTCGGCAGCGCGACGCTGTTCGCGATGATCGTGCAGATCGTTACGGGAATCTTCCTGACGTTCTTCTACGCGCCGTCGGCGGCGACCGCATGGGAGTCGACCCGGGCGATCTACCTCAACCCGTTCACGCACTTCCTCTTGTCGGTGCACTACTGGGGCGCGTCGGCGATGATCGCCCTGGTCTTTTTGCATCTCCTGCAAGTCCTGATTTGGGGTGCGTACAAATCGCCGCGCGAACTCCAGTGGATCGTCGGAGTGCTCCTGCTGCTGGTCACGCTGGCGCTGGGGCTGACGGGCTATCTGCTGCCGTGGGACATGGACGCGTACTTCGCCTCGCAAGTCTCGCTCAACATCGTCGGGCTCCCGCCGATCGTCGGACCGCTGATGCAGAACGTGGCCCAGGGCGGCGGCACGATGGGAACGGCGACGATCAATCGCTTCTTCGGGCTGCACGTGTGGCTGATGCCGGCGGCGCTGGTCGCACTAGTGGGTGCGCACCTTACGATTTTTCGCCATAACGGCTCGGCCGGACCGGTCGTCGACGATCCGCGCAAGCTCAAGGTCGGGCGTTTCTGGCCGGATCAAATGTTCATGGACGGTGCCATCTCGTTATTGGTGTTCGTCGTGATCGTTTTCTTGGCGCTATTCTTGCCGCCGTTCCTCGACGCGAAAGCCGACCCGACGAACTCCCAGTTCGTACCCTACCCGGCGTGGTATTTTCTCTCGCTGTTCGGATTACTCGCGCTGACGCCCGCGTCGCTCAACATCGGGCCGATACCGCTTCCGATGGAACTGATCGCGACGATCATCATACCGACGATCTTTCTTCTCGTCGTGCTGGCGATTCCGTGGATCGACCGCAGCACCACGCGCAGCTTCGGCTCGCGTAAAGGCATCTTGTGGGGAACCACGATCGTGGCGATCGTCATCGTCGGGCTGACGATCAACGCCCAAGTAACGACGATGGCCAAACAAGCCGCCGCGCCGCCGTCACCCAGTCAAGCGGCGGTTCTCGCAATGACGTCGGAAACGACGGCTTCGAGTGCGGCCGGCGGGTCTACGGCGGCGGCACCCGGAGGTTCGGGCGCGGCCGCGGCCGCACCGGCCGGCAACGCCAACGGCGCGAAGGTCTTTTCGACCAACTGTTCGTCGTGCCACGGCGCGCAGGGGCAGGGCTTGCCCGGGGCGTTCCCGCCGTTAGCGAACAATCCGACGGTCACCGGCGACCCCCACAAAGTCATCGGCATCGTGCTCGACGGACTGCACGGATCGATCTCGGTCAACGGTACGACCTACAACGGTCAGATGCCGGCGTGGAAGGGGACGCTCTCCAACGGCGACATCGCCGACGTCATCACGTATATTCGCGGATCGCTCGGGAACAACAAGGCGTCGGCGGTAACCACCGCGCAAGTCGGCGCGAACAAACCCTAGGAGTTAGGATCCGCGCTACGGCGTGCACGGGGGGCCGTCGAACAGAAAGAGCGCGGCGTTCATGTCGGTCGCGATCAACGTCCGCCGGCGCCCGTAGGTCGGGTCGTAGTCCGGACGCTTTTTCGGAGCGATCACCCAGGCGCGCTGTCCGCCGCAAATCGCGACGCGCGGATCGACTCCAATCGTCCCCGGATCGCCGCCCCGGGCGGGCGCGAGCACGGCGACGTCCGG
>DATCGB010000216.1:0-4556 GCA_036509155.1 Candidatus Tumulicola sp.
CGAGCGCCGCGAGTACGGTCTGCTCATGGGTGACGAACAGTCGGTGGTTTCGCAAACGGTGGTGGCCGCCCGCGAAGCGGTCGCCGAAGCGGGCGCCGTCGCCGATGTCGTTGCTCCGCCCGAGGAAGAGGAAGAAGAGGAGATCGACGACAGCAAACCGCTCGACGCAAGCGCTCCGCTTCCGACGCCGCCGTCGCTGCCGCGCGTTGCCGAGGCCGAGACCGAGGAGGTCTTCACCGAAGAAGCCCCCGAGGAAGAGGTCGAGGAAGGCGCGCAGGGCTACGAACTCGAGGAAGAAGACGAAGAGTCGTTCGAAGAGGATAAGCCCGGCTTCGAGGACGGCGAAGAGGAAACGCCGTTCGTCGAAAATCCGAACGAAGAGGAGTTCTAAATGAGCGCCGCGCTCCGCATCGGTGTCGTCGGTACCGGTCGGATGGGCGCCAACATGGCCCAGCGTCTCAAAGACGTCGGGTACGCGATCTCGGCCCTGTACGACGCGCGTCCGGAGGTCGCCGCCGAAACCGCCAAGCTAACCGGCGGCGAGGCGACGACCTCCCTGGCGCGCGTCGTCGAACTTAGCGACGTCGTGCTCACCGTCGTGAGCGACGACGCGGCGATGGATGCGATCTTCGCGCCCGCGGGCGATAGTCTGCTGCACGATGCCGGGGGAAAGATCTTCATCAACTGCGCGACCGTGTCGCCGAAGGTGCACGTCGAAATCCAGCGGCGGGTCGAAGAGCGCGGCGGCCGTTCGCTCGAAGCCTGCATGGCCAGCTCGATCCCCCAGGCGCGAAACGGGACGCTGTATCTGATGGTCGCCGGACGCGAAGAGCTTTTCGAGCAGGTCAAGCCGTTACTCGAAAAAATGAGCGCTTCGCTGAAGTACGTCGGTCCGGCCGGAAAGGCCGCCCAAGTCAAAGCGCTGGTCAACATGGTGATGAACGTCAATACCGCCGGTCTGGCCGAAGGCCTCGGGCTCGCCGACGCCCTGGGTCTCGACCTCGACGTGATTCGCGAAATTTTCTCGCAGACCGGTGCGAACTCGCGCGTGCTCGAAACCGATGGCGCCGACATGCAAAACCGCGATCACGAAGTCTATTTCTCGGCCGGTCACGCCGCCAAAGATTCCGGCATCGCACTGGCGCTAGCCAACGATGCGGGTCTCGAGCTGCCGCTGGCGCGCGCCGCTTACGAACAGTACGAACGCATGAAACGTCTCGGGCTGGGAGAACTCGACAAGTCCGGCGTCTCCGAACTCACGTTTATCTCACGTCATGGAAAGGAATCGCTCAAACAATGAGTAGCACCGCGACCAAACAAATTCCGTATATCAGTTCGCAAACCACCGGACCGCTCGGGGCGGCGCACCTTCCGCGCCTGTGGACGAAACTCACGCTCGGGTACACCGACCAGCTCGCCGACGGATGGGATCACTGCGGCCAGGGTTTTGACCAGATGACGATTTCGGACCTCGGGCTAGACCGCGACAAGGTCATGGAGTTCGTGCGCACGCGCAAGCCGACGTACGTCGAGTTCGAAGAATACGTCGTCGCCAACGGCAAAACCGATCCCGAAACCATTCGCAAGCACAACGCGGCAATCCACGGCTACGATCACTCGCCCGGGGTGGCCAAGAGCATGCGCGAATCGCTCGGCCTCAAGGACGACGGCGTCAACGACGCCGTGACCCTGAATTCGCTCGACGATCTCCACGAACTGCACAAACAAGTTCACGGTACGTGATTTCGAGCGACGGCCGGCTCGCGCTCGACGACGGCGCTTTCACGACGGTGGAACGCTGGGGCGAACGCGGTCCGGTCGTGCTCGCCGTACACGGAATGACCAGCTCGCGTAAGTCCTGGGAGCGTTTGGCGCGGCACCTGGCTGGGCGATTCCGAGTCATCGCCTACGATCAGCGCGGTCACGGCGATAGCGCCGGCATCGACGGACCGATGTCGCTCGAGCGCGGCGTCCGCGACGTCCAAAATGTCGCCGCGGCGCTGGCCGAGCCGGTCGACGCGCTGATCGGTCACTCGTGGGGCGGAGCGGTGGCGATTCTCGCCGCGCCGGACGTTCGCGTACGGCGCGTTGCGGCGATCGACCCGATGATTCGCCAAGTCGACGATGCCTGGTATGCCGAGTATCTCGAGGAACTCCGCGAACACTTTTCGCTTACCGGCGACGCCCGCGACGCGCGCACGCGGGCGGACTACGCGGATTGGGCGCCGATCGACGTCGAAGCGAAGGTGCACGCGGTCCACGCGATGACGCCCGAACCGATCGCCGGCCTAATGCGCGAGAACCCGCCGTCTGCATGGGATCTGCGCCCGGCCATCGCGCGATTCGACCAGCCGCTGCTGCTCGCGATGGCCGCTCGCGGCGAAGGCATCAACGACGATGCGACGCTCGAAGCGATCGTGCGCGAGCACGGGCCGGCGGTCGAGATCGTAACGTTCCCGGGCGGCGGACACAACCTGCATCGCACCGCCTTCGACGCCTTCGCCCAGACCCTGGACGATTTTTTAAGCCGCTAGGAACCTAAGCGGCGACGGCCTGACCCGCTTCCAGTTCGGCGGCGTTGCCGAGCGGGCCGCGATCCGTCGTGCGGCAGCCGGCCGCCTTGAATGCCTCCTCGACCAGTGCCTTCGACTGCGGATCGTCGCCGCAAATTGGAATGTTGGCTCCCGGCTGTGCAAGAACCACCAGCGCGCGCACGACGTCATGCGAGTCGAGCTTGCGGGCCAGCAGTTCGGCGCCCTGGTGGGCAGCCTTCGGACTGCCGTCGAGCGCATCCACCACGACCCCGTCCGGCCGCGCGCCCATGGCCGTAATAGCCCGTTCGACGTCGGTGCGCGGCAGCGCGAACACCAGCAAATCGCGCGTCATGGCCTGCTCGTAGGGCGTCTCGACCTGCGCGCCGATGGCCGCGGCCGCCCGGCGGGCACGCTCCTCCCCGCGCGGGTCTCCAAAGGTGACCTCGTTGCCTCCTGAAGCGAGTAGGCGGCCGATCGCGACCGCCCGCTGATCCGAACCCAATATTCCAACTTTCATGTCCTAAGCGTACCCGCCGAGGCTGGGGGCTACGCCAAAAGACCGCCCGCTCGCTCGTCCCTAAAGCGACCCCTTCGTGCGCCAAAGCCTTGCTTTGAGCGGCGGTCTGCAGTAGAATGTCTGTCTGTGCCTTAGCCCTGAAAGGTCCGGTCGGCGGCAACGGTGGGAACCCCTTACGCGACAACGTGAGGCGCGCTCCCTGCGTCAGCGGCAACCGGCGGCACGGCAACCGACGGAGTCCTCCCTTTGAATCTCATCGACGTCAACAACTTCGACGCAATGCGCATCGGCCTCGCGTCTCCGGAGCAAATTCGCGCGTGGTCGTTCGGTGAAGTCAAAAAGCCCGAAACGATCAATTATCGCACGCTCAAACCGGAACGCGACGGGCTGTTCTGCGAGAAGATCTTCGGACCGACCAAAGATTGGGAGTGCCACTGCGGCAAGTACAAACGCATTCGTTTTAAAGGCATGATCTGCGACCGCTGCGGCGTCGAAATCACCCGCGCGAAAGTTCGCCGCGAACGTATGGGGCACATCGAGCTCGCCACGCCGGTGAGCCACATTTGGTATCTCAAGGGCGTGCCCAGCCGCATCGGCATTTTGCTCGACATGTCGCCCCGGCAGCTCGAGAAGGTCATCTACTTTGCCGCCTACGTCGTCATCGATCCGGGCGACACGACGCTGACGAAGCGCGAAGTTCTCTCCGAGCAAAAGTACCGCGAAGCGCGCGACAAGTTTGGCAACCGCTTTAAGGCAGGCATGGGTGCGGAAGCGATCCGCGAGCTCCTCCGCGACTTGAATTTGCGCCGGAATCAGGAAGATCTACGTAAGGAATTCAAAGAAACCACTGGGCAGAAGCGCCTCAAGGCGATCAAGCGTCTCGAAGTCGTCGAAGCCTTCCTGGCCAGCGGTAATAAACCGGAGTGGATGGTCCTAGCGGCGGTTCCGGTGATCGCTCCCGAGTTGCGCCCGATGGTGCAGCTCGACGGCGGCCGGTTCGCGACCTCCGATCTCAACGATTTGTACCGGCGCGTCATCAATCGCAATAACCGTCTCAAGCGGCTGCTCGAACTCAACGCGCCCGAAATCATCATCAAGAACGAAAAGCGCATGCTCCAGGAGGCGGTCGATGCGTTGATCGACAACGGGCGGCGCGGCCGTCCGGTTACCGGCCCCAACAACCGGCCGCTCAAATCGCTGTCCGACATCCTCAAAGGCAAGCAGGGGCGCTTCCGGCAGAACCTGCTCGGCAAGCGCGTCGACTATTCCGGCCGTTCCGTCATCGTGGTCGGTCCCACGCTCAAGCTGCATCAGTGCGGGCTGCCCAAAGAAATGGCGCTCGAGCTGTTCAAACCGTTCGTGATGAAGAAGCTCGTCGACCGCGCGCTCGCGCACAACATCAAGAGTGCGAAGCGCATGGTCGAGCGCGTCCGTCCGGAAGTCTGGGATGTTCTCGAGGAAGTCATCAAAGAGCATCCGGTGCTGCTCAACCGCGCACCTACGCT
>DATCGB010000217.1:0-2566 GCA_036509155.1 Candidatus Tumulicola sp.
CGAGCGCGTGGAGAAACGTCTCGATGTCGGGCGTGTACTTGCCGCTCGACTGCGCGATGCCGTCGAGGTATACGAGGTAACGTGCGACTTCGACCGCGCCTTTCACCTCCACCGGCGGCCGCGTTTCGTCGCTCGTGTCGATGTCGTCGCCGTACCATCCCGCCCACCACCCCAGCGTTTCGAGCGGCGCCATGAACGCCGCGACCACGATGGCGATGATCCCCAGCCACAACAAATCGATCGGCAGCTGCAGCACGCGCGGCAAATGTTCTTGCCACCCAAAGACGCCTTGGCGCACGGGTTCCAGCGCCAGCGCGACGACGATCGCGAGCACCGCCATTCCCGCCAGGCCGGCGAAGGCCAACCAGCGCTTCGGATGCTTCGCGGCTTTCGGAGCCACGGCGACGAGCGGGACTTCCGGTCGCAGGCCGGCGCCGGCCTCGGCCCGTCCGATCGCCACCCGCGCGTCGTCGATCACCCGAACGCCCGCCGCCGCATCGAGTAATCGCGCGCCCGCAGCGGCAATCGGGCGTCCGAAACTGCGCTGCGCCAGGACCATGACCAGCCAGCCGAGCCAGACGCACGTCGCCGCCGAGAAGACGTCCACCGATCCGACCGCTGCAATACCGATGACCATCGCCAAAAAGTGCCACACCCGCAGACCGCCCAGCACCGCCCCGCCGAGATACGGAAGCGCGCCCAAGAATGCAAACAGCATCGGCGCGTAGCTCATCGCAAAGACGAGCGCGAGTTCGCGAAGCGGAATGTGCGGTGCGCCCGGGAGGTGAGCGACGGTCCACGTACTGAGCACCAGGAAGCCGTAGCCAAAGGTAAATAGGAAGGCGTCGACCAGCAGGCTTACGATGAATCGCCCGGGCTTCACCCGATTCGCGAACAGCACGATAGACTGACCGAGCGATTCGCTCAGCCCGGCCGCCAGCACGATCGCCAGCGCGACGACGATCCCGGGCTCGAGGGCGACCTCGTGCGCGAATGCGTCTCCCCGCAGCGTTAAAACACCGCCGAGGGACTGCCACAACTCCGGAACGAGAAGTTCGATCCGCACCACGCCGCCCGATTCAACGATTCGCAAGGCTTGACCCGCGGCGACGCGCGTGCTAACCTGCGTTCAATGTCTTTCTACGCGACTCGCACTATGACGCCCATGTGTTGGATGCCGATGCATCCGACGAGGGACGTCGTGCGAAGCGCTAGGTAAACTCGGAACCGAAACGCTCGTCGCACGCCCCTCGCAACCGCGGGGGGCGTTGTCGTTTCCTGCTTTCCCATCTCACCAGGAGGCTAGGAAGTATCGTGAATTACACCGTCGGCATCGGATTGCTGGGCTGTGGAACCGTCGGCGCCGCCGTCGCCGATCGTCTGGCGCGCGAGCGCGATGCGATCGAACGCCGCAGCGGCGTCCGTTTCGAGTTGCATGGCGTGGCGATCCGCGATCCGGGAAAATCGCGGCCCAGCTCGCTGGAAGAGCGTCTCTTTACTCGCGACGCGCGCGCGATCGTCGACGATCCGCAGGTCGACGTGATCGTCGAGTGCATCGGGGGGACGACTGATGCGGCCGAGCTTGTGGAACGCGCGCTCGATCGCGGCCGCCACGTCGTCACCGCCAACAAAGATCTGCTCGCCACCCAAGGCCCGCGCCTGGCGGCGCTTGCGGCCGCGCGCGGCGTGACCCTGCGGTTTGAGGCGGCCGTCGCCGGCGCGATTCCGATCGTGCGAACGCTCGACGACGCGCTCGCCGGCGATCGCGTTCGCTCGGTCTGCGGCGTCCTCAACGGCACCTGTACGTCGATTTTGGCGGCCATGGAAGGCGGCGCCGACTACGCCGGCGCGCTGGCTCAAGCGCAGCGTTTGGGATTTGCCGAAGCCGATCCGGCCAACGACGTGGACGGCATCGATGCCGCCCATAAACTCGCATTGTTGATCGGGCTCGCCTTCGGCTTAGCCGTCATTTCGCCGCGCATCCGGCGCACCGGTATCGCCGGCGTCGCGCGGCGCGACATCGCTCGCGCGCGAATGTTGGGATTTCGAATCCGGCTCGTCGCCGCCGCCATCCGCACGCACGACGGAACCCTGGCCGAGGTCGGCCCGGTGCTCCTCCCCGACGGACACGAGTTCGCACGCACCCGCGGGGCCGAGAACGTCGTACGCATCGACGCGCGCGACGCGGGCACGCTGGTCCTGCGCGGTGCCGGGGCCGGCGGCGCGCCGACCGCGTCGGCGGTGCTCGGCGACGTCGTCGCCACTTTGCGCGCGATCGGCGAACGCCACGACGGCGGGCGGCGCGCCCGCACCAACCCTCCCGAACCCGCGATCGATGTCGCGCCGTTCTTCGGCGTGCTGCCGCGCGCACCCGAACTTCCGCAGTATCCGCTGTGGGACGATACCCTCCTTACCGATGCTCCGGCCTCGCAAGCCAGCCTTGCGTTCTTATGGCCGGGAAAAGGACGTACCTCATGACCGCCACAATCGACGAACGTTCCCGGCAACGGGAATCTCCGCGCTTCGACACCGTCGCACTCCACGGCGGGTTCGCCGGCGACCCGGC
>DATCGB010000218.1:0-4640 GCA_036509155.1 Candidatus Tumulicola sp.
TCCGCAGCTTGAGACTTTGTCTTTCGAAGCTCGTCCGGCTCCGCAAAATACAAACATTCTGGCGAGCAGCGGTTTTTGCTCGGCTGGCGGGTTTGTTCTTAGCGAAGATTGGGAGGCGCTGAAAGTCGCCGCGGGCATGGCGAGGGCGGAGCGTCGATACGGCTTGAAAAAAAGTGCGGCCTCTCTCGCGAAGTTCGGTCCGCATTTTTTTTCGAGTACGTAATGGCGCAGCCGCCAAAAACCAAAAACGTGAGAAGCCTCGTCCAGGCGAAGTCTCAGTCGTTGGGGGGGAAGACGTAGTTGGGCGGGGGGACCGTCGGACTGCCGACTTCCAGCGTGATTTGCTGGTGCGCGGCCAGCGGAATCGCATGCAGGTCGCCGTCGTACTTGGCGCCGTTGACGTAGGCGGTCACGGGGCCTTTGAAGCCGGCGATCGCGTCGGGACCCAGCGGCTGGCCCCAGATGGCGAACAGCATGCCAAGCGTGTACTGGCCGCCGTTGGGAGCGTGGATTTCCGGCGTCTCGACGTGAATGATTCCGCTCGTATCGTGGGTGTGAATCCAGTACAGACAGCCGCCGCCGGGCAGCGCCTGATTCATCGCGAATCCGATAAAGCGTGGAATTTGGATCTGCTTGCCGTTGTCGAACAGCGCGAGATGCGAATGAATGTGGAGCGCCTGCCCTTCGAGCGTCAAGCAGCTGATGCCGTCGATCGGCTGGCCGCTGCCCCCGGCGGGCGCGTTGCCGGTCTTAAAATGCAAGGCGCCAACGCTGCCGCCGTCGGCCAGCGCGATCGGTTTCGCGCTGGCGTTCGGGCCGGGTGAGGGCGTCGCCATAGCCGCCTGCAGCGTGCGATGTTGCAGCCAGTTCCGTCCGCCGAAAAAAAGCGCGACCAGGGCGATGAGCACGACGACGCCGACGTAAATGGGCATCATGGGATCGCGGTGTGGCGGTGGTGCGGAGGGACCTGAGCCGCGAGCGTAGCGACGCCGTTCGGCACGAGAATGCTGTGACAATCGAACCTCTTCTAAGCGGATGGGGCGGTAAGGGGCGGGGCGACCGAAGCGTCGCCCGGATCGAGCGATCGGCCGGGCACCAAGTAGTTCGTGACGTAATCCGTTACCGCGTCGGCCAGCGGCGTGACGGGTGCGTCGTAGCCGGCAGCGCGCAAGCGGCTGGTGTCGGCGCAGGTGGAGTACTGATATTTTCCGTGCAGCCGTTCGGGCATCTCGACGAATTCGATACGTTCGGGGCGTTCCAGCGCGCGAAAAATCGGTTTGACGAGCTCGAGCCACGTTTGTGCCCGTCCCGATCCGACGTTGAATAGGCCGGTTGCACCCGACTCGGCCAGGTGAAGCGTCATGGCGACGGCGTCTTTGACGTAGACGAAGTCGCGCCGCTGTTCGCCGTCGCGAAACTCCGGCCGGTAGCTCTTAAAGAGCTTAACGCCGCCATTGGATTGGATCTGCTCGTACGCCTTCTGCACCATGCTGCGCATGTCGCCCTTATGGTCTTCGTTGGGTCCGAAGACGTTGAAGTATTTCAAACCGCAGATGCTGCGGTCGAGACCGACGCGATGCGCGTAGAGATCGAAGAGATGCTTCGAATAGGCATACATGTTCAGCGGCCGCAAGGCGCGCAGGTCGGCTCGATCCGACAGATCGTCTTCGAGCGCGCCGTAGGTCGCGGCCGACGAAGCGTAGACGAAGCGTTCCGCGTTCTCCTGCGCCCAGATCGCGAGGTTCCGGGTGTACTCATAGTTGTTGCGCATCAGATAGTTGGAGTCTGTTTCGGTCGTCGCGGAGCACGCCCCAAGATGAAACACGGTCCCGATCCCGCCGAAGTCGTCGCCGTCGACGGTACGCTGCTCGAACTCGTCGGCGTCGATGTAATCGTCGAAGCGCAGCGGCACGAGATGCTTCCACTTTTCCGAGCCGTCCAGACGGTCGACCACCAGGATGTCGTCGATCCCCCGGCGGTTCAAAGCCCAAATCAAGGCGCTGCCGATAAGGCCGGCGCCGCCCGTAACGATAATCGTGCCGCGGTCGAGTTCGAACATCTAAACAACCGGAGTAATCCCCCGGGCTCCGCCGCGAGTCCTTCGGGCGCAGTCCGGGGGAAGTTGCGAATCGTTCTTAAATATCGACTTAGAAGGGCGCCGTAAGGCGCAGCAGGACGTTGCGTCCGTTGGCGATTTGGGTGGTATTGAACCCGTTGGCGACCTTGATCGGGAACTGGTGATCGAGCACGTTCGTGACGATGAGCGAGACGCCCAACCCGCGATCGTCATTGGCGTGGCCGGCCGTCAGCGTGCGTCCGGCGGCGATATCGAAGGTCGTATGGGCCGGTAACCGTCCGCTCAAGTCGGCGTTAGCGCTCTCGAACTCGACCGGAAAACCGCTGCCGTAGTTGCCCTGCAGCGTGGCGTACCAGCGGCGCGCGCCGCCGAAACGCCAGGTGTATCCGGCGCTGGAGACCACCGTTTCGTCGTGATCTTCGGGCGCCAACTGCGAAACGCACGACTGATTGGGCGGGTTGGCGTCGGGCGGGAACAGGAACGTGGATCCCGAGACGCAGGCGGCGTACGACCCCGATATGGTCCCGGTGAAGTACCACGAGTTCCCGTTAGCCAGCCGGTCGTTGAGACGCAACTCCACGCCGCTGTCGATCCCGATCGAGTTGTTGAAGACCGCGAAAAGCGGCGTGTTGAGCAACTGGGTGGTATCGAGAACGTTGACCACGGTTTTACGAAAGATGTTGATCGCCCCCGTAAAGTTGGGGTTGAAAGCGTGCTCCCATCCGGTCTCGTAGTACGCGTCGCGTTCGGGCTGGAGGTTGTAGACCGGGGTCGTCGGGCAGCCTTGCAGCAGGACGCAGTCTTGACGCACGTCTTCGAGCAGCGGCGCGGCATAAAAACGCCCGTAGTAGGCGTGGACCGTATTCTTGCCCCCATCCCAAAGGTTCAGGCCGATGCGCGGGCTGAACTGCCAGCCGCCGGTGTAGCCGGTCGAGTGGTCGTAACGCAGACCGTAGTCGAGCTTCGCGTATTTCGAAAGCTGCCAATTGTCTTGAACGTAAATGCCGACCTGCGATCCGGCCTGCGCCTGAGTGGGCGACGCGATCAGGTAGTACGGCTGCTCGTGCGCGCCGGAGTCGCCGCAGTTGGGAAAGTAACACGCAAACGCCTGGGTCGCGACGAGATTCGAGCGATTCATGTCGAGTCCGACCTTCCAGGCGTGATTTTTGGTCGCCCGAAAATCGGACACGCGCAGTCCGACGTAGCTGGCGTAGGTGTTCGAGAGCAAGCCGACGTTGTGGGTCGCATTCGAGTCGTCGGGGCGCGCGCACGTGGCGCACGCGGCGTCGGCGCTGAAGTCGGGCGTCAAACCGAGCACGTCGTTGGGCAGGTCGCCGTCGTAGTTGATTCGCGTCGACCGCCACCACGGGATGATCTGGAACACGCCGTTGCCGTCGCGCGACGTCTGCGTGAAGTTGAGATGCGAAAAGCGGTCGTACTCGCGCTGCACGTCGTCGGTGCCGGCCGGCGTAAATATCGGGTCGTACGGATTGGTCGGATCGGTGTTGATCGGAATTTGGAACTGCGCGAGCTGGTTCGAATAGTCGAAGGACAGCGTCGCGCGCGGATTGAGCTGCGTCATGAAGCGCAGGAACTGGTCGCTCTGAGACGAGTTGTCGTGAATCGGATCGAACGTCGGCGAATCCAAGCCGATGGCCGTACTCTGCGTGTTGGCATTGAAGAATAGTTCGCTCGCGCCGAAGCGCGCGGCGGTATCCAGGCTGCCGATGCCTTGCGAATGGTTTCCGAAACCGCCGGTGATCGATCCATAAAATCCCTGCGGGAGGTCGCTCGGCCGATTGGTGATGATGTTGACGACGCCGCCCATGCGGTCGCCGCCGTATTCGGCCGGGATCGCCCCGGTCAGCAGCTCCAGCGAGTCGATGTTCTTCGGGTCGACGATTTCGGCAAAGTTCGACGTGGTTGCCAGCGGTAAGGGCGCGCCGTCGATGTTGTACGTGACGCCGTGGAATCCGTTGATCACCGGCTCGTTGTACGAAAACGGGATCACGCCGGGCAGCGTCCCGATCAGCTTGTCGAGACTGTTTTGCACCGGCGAGGTTTGGATCGACGAACGGTTGAGCTGATTGACCGACGGGGGATTGGCCTGGACCCCGGCGTGCGCCGTTACCACCGTCTGCGCGATCTGTTTGAGCTGGGTCGAAAGCGGCACGTCGGCCGTAACCACGACGTCGCTCGACACGGTCACCAGGACTTGCAACTCGTGCGCGCCGGCGGCTCGGGCGATGACCCGATACGACCCGAACGGTACTTGTGGGAAGACGTACTCGCCTTTCGCATCGGCGGTCGTTGTGAAACGCGAACCTTCACCCTCGAGGATGAGGCTCGCGCCGGCCGCCGGCTTTCCGTCGACGGTGACGGTGCCGCGCACGAGGCCGGTGGTCGCGGCGAGCGCCGGCGCCAGCATGCCCAGCGCGAAGAAAACGGCGGCAAATGCCGTAAGAAATCGGGACATAATTCTCCTGCGATCTTGTTAGCGGGTGGCGAACGAGAGAAGCTGCGCGCGTAAACTACGCGCGGGCGTTCGCGATCGGAGGAGGAC
>DATCGB010000219.1:0-4039 GCA_036509155.1 Candidatus Tumulicola sp.
GATCGGCGAACGCCAGCCCGACTTCGTGCGAGCCGACGGTAACGCGCGCGGTCGCCGCCGCGGTGCCGACGCGTACGGCGACCGTCCCGTTGCCGGACCCCGCACGATACCGTCCGCTCGCATCGACCGACCCGCGGGTGGCCTTCCAGTGCAGCCGCGGGGGAAGCGAGAGCGGATAGCCGTGCGGATCGAAGCCTTGGACCGAGAGCTGAACGCTGCCGCCCTGCGCGACGTTGGGTGCGACCGGCTGGATAGTCAGCCGCGTGGGCGCGGCTCGAACCTCGAGGGCGATCGCGCCCTTGAGCGCGCCTCTGCGCAGCACAATACGGCCGTTCCCGGCGTGCCTGGCGATGAAGTACCCACGATGAAAACTCCCCAGCGACTTCGGTTCGACGGTCGCTGCCAACGCGCCGCCGCTGGCGGCCACGTGACTGGCGGCGTCGACTGCCGCGACGCGAAACTTCACTTGCGCTCCGGGAACGGCCCGGATCGATTCGGGCTGAGCCACCAGCCGGACGGCCGGCCCGACCGGCGCGCTGCTATAAACGAATACGCCGTTGGCGACCCGGCGCTCCCGGCCGTCGGACGGGCTGTTGACCATTTCGGTCGTGGAATCGCCCAGCCGCCGCGCAACCATCGTCGATGAGCCGCCGCCGTCGAAGGCCATGCCCTCGGTGGCGCCGAGGGCACGCATTAACGCGGCGAATTCGCGCCGCGTGATGCCGACGCTGACCGATGGTTGGCGGCCGTCGACTTCGATCAAAAAAAGCCGGCCGTCGGGCGCGATGGCCGCGCCGGAACACGGTATGCGCTTGTCGTACTCGCCGCCGTTGGGGCCATCCGAATCGTCGTACCACGCGCCGCCGTGGAGAATCAACGGGCCGCCGCCGATCGCCGTAGCGAGCGAATCGAGGCCGATCGGTGAAAGGTCGCCGCTCGCGCTGACCAGGTCGCCGGCCGACGGAACGCTGATCGCGTCGTACGCTCCGGGTCCGACGGCGACGTAGTACCCCGGCGGCTGCGTTTTCAGATTGTCGGCCACGGCGGTGACGCGATAGCGCGTGAGCGGCGGGGTGCCGCCGAGCGGCTGCAGCGCGATCAGCGTAAGGTTTTCTTCGGGGGCGACGTTTCCGAACTCGGGCGTCAGCAGCGACGTTCCGCCGTTGGGCGGCGGCAGTTGGTCGATGGCGTCGATCGAAGTCGAACTCGATCCAATCGCGATCTGAGCGAGAAAGCTGAACTCGGTGATTTGCGGGTACCCGTCGCGCGTAATCGCCAACGCGTAGCGTTTTCGCGGGACCTGCAGCAGCACGCCCCGGCGCACGACGACGTTGGTGGGGCGGTTCGTATTTCCGATATCGAAGTAGTCGCCGTTGATGCCGGCGACGGCGGCGGTCCGCTTGGCCATCGCCCCGACGGTTTCACCGTGCGACTCCAGAACGTCATTCGCGAGCACTTCGCCGACGGTGACGTCGCTGCGATGCGGCGCGATGGCGACGACGTGGATCGCCAGCGGGCCAGCCGTCGTGTCCATCACGTACTCGCCGTACTCGACTCCGGGCGCGATCGTCTCGACGGTCGGCGCCTCCTGCAGAATGTGCGGAAACGGGGCGCCGGGCGCCAGCGGTGAGGGCAGCTCCGCCGCACTGCCCGGCAGCGGCGCAAACGCCAATGCGAGAACGGCGGTAACCGCGACGGTGAATATTTTCATCGAACGGCGGACCCATTCGCCGCGCGATGCGGCTGCCATACCGTAAGGGCGAGCGGGTAGCTGCCTGTCGCGAACGGCGCGCCGGCGATTCGCCGCAGCGTCCGTGTGTCGAACGCGTCGATCTCGTCGGCGCGGGCGCAGGGCACCAGCAGGCGGTGGCGGCTCGGATCGAGCGCGGGCTGCCAGGGCGTGCGGCAGGTCGCCAGCGGCGCATGCTTTTGACGTAGGGTGCGCGCGTCGAGCACGTCGACGACGTCGCGCGCTTCGTCGGTAACGAACAGCCTGCCGGCCCCCGCATCCAGGACCACGCCCACCGGAAACGTCAGCTCGGCACTGCGCGCGACGACGCGCGGCGGCGAGCGGCGCAGATCGATCGCGACGGCGGCGCCGGGCGCGGCGAACGGCGATCCCGCGCTCTGATTTGAGATGGCGTACAAGCGCGAACCATCGGGCGAAAGCGCGAGCGAAAAGACGCGATCGATCGCGTGAAACCGTCGCCGAATGCGCATCGAGCGCGCGTCGACGACGGCGATCGTGCCGTCGTTGACGTTTGCAACGTACACGATCCCGCGCTTTGGATCGATCGCCAACCCTTCGGCGGTCGCTCCGGTAGCGACGTGGGTGACGTTTCCGGCGCGGGTAATGCGGGTCAACGCGCCGTTGCCGTGCAGGTCGCGATCGGTCACGAAAACAGCGCCGTTGGAGTCGTCGAAAGCGATTTCGTCGCCGACCGGCGCGCCCTCGACGCGCGAAACGGTCCACGGCGACAGCGCCGCGACGGTGATCGCCGTGCCTTGCGTGTCGGTCGCGGCCAAGCGGCCGTCGCGGTCGATCGCGACGTCGCTGGGCGTGCCGCCGGTTGCCAGAATGCCGATGACGGAAAGGTTGGCAGCGTCGTGAAAGACGACGCCGTCGTCGTAGCTAGCCACCGCCAAAAATGCGCGCCCGGCCGGCGGCGGTGCGGCGATGCGAAGTTCGCGTGCCGCCAGTCCACCGGCGTTGCCGGCGACCAGCGTGGCCGTCCCGGCCGGCGAGCTATCCGCCACGGCATACGTGCCGCCCGCGCGCAGATTGCCGATGCCGGCTAATGCGAGATGGTAGGGAGCCGGAAACCCCGCGACGCGGACCGTAAGGACGCTCCCGGGGACGTACGGCCACGCGGCCGCGGCAATCTGTCCGACTGCGCGGTACTCGCGCGGCGATCGCGCGACGCTTGCGGTCAGGGTAAACGTGGCGGTCGCGGCCATCGCGAACGCAACCGCGCGTCGGCTCACGTCAGTGAGCCTGAAAGTATCCAAAAAGGAGCAGAGCGATCCCGACGACGCTCAACGTGCAGCCGACCGTGACGAAGGCGCGCGTCTGCACCAGCGTGGAAATCGAAACCAGAACGATTGCGATTTCGAAGAAGGTCGTGGCGAGTTGGAGCGTCTCGTAGGATTTTAAGATTTTTTCCGAGCGTTCTTCGTCGGCCTGCGAGGACGCTTCGAGCACCTGCGCTCGGGCCAGTACGGCCACCGATGAGGTCTGCTCGGCGTCGGCCAGCGTTTGGAGCACCTTGCGCGCTTCGGGCGTGCGCGGGACACCGGAGGCAATCAGCACCTGTGCGACTTGGTAACGAACCTGCTTGGCTTCGTACTTGTTATACGCGTCCGAAGCTCGCGCTTGCGCCAAAATCGCCTGATTCTTTACCGTCAGCGCCGAAGTCGAGCGGTGATGGGTAAAGAGCGTGCCGAGCGCCGCCAAGACGGCAATGACCGCGATCAGGACCGCCGTGACGCGGCGGCCGCCCCTGATGTTTTGTTGGAGTTCTTCGGAATCGTTCAACGATTTCTGTACGTTCTCGCTCACGGTCGCGGTGCGTCCTCTCGATCGACGATCGCAGCGATGCGTTCCAGACCGTCGGCAACGTCCGTTCCGGGTGCGACCACGGTTTCCATCGTCCGGCGCGGATCCAATAAAAAACTTGCGAGGCGGTATCCATCGAACGTGCCGGCAACCACGACCCCGTCGGGATCGACCGCAAAGGCGCGTCGCGGCTCGCCGCTGTTCTCGACTACCACGACGTACATCCGCAGTTCGAGCGCGCGCGCCCGCGCGATCGATTCGGTCCAGCGCGATCCCGACCCGGTCGTCCACACCGCGAGCGCGTATCCGGCCCGCCGGTAAACCGCCAGTCCGGCCGGATCGAGCACGTCGTCGTCACCAACGCGCGCCGTGGGGAAGGCTGCGTCAAGCGCGGCCGCCCGCGTGCCGCCGAACTCCGGCCCGACCGCAAAGACGTCGTCGAGCACCGCGAGCCGGCGATCGATGTCGTCGGGCAGCGGATCG
>DATCGB010000220.1:0-2416 GCA_036509155.1 Candidatus Tumulicola sp.
CGGCGCTACCGACTGTGCGCTACGTTCGCCCTTGCCTCCGAAAGCGCTGAAGAAGCAGTTCTTGGTAATGCGACCTGGCGTCATCGAGCCGGCCGCACGTGCTACGTGCGCGATGTCGGTGAAGACAATCCGTTCGAGTAAAACGCAACCTAAGGCTAAAGCGTCGACAACCCGGCGCGCGTGAAGCGCGTCACCTTGGGCGGCACGATCGACATGTAGTAGGAGAAAATGCTCTGCGCATCCGCCAGCGAGTCGGTGCTAGTGGGCGCAGCCATGCCGATTTCGCCGAACCCGGCCGTCGCGTTCGGAAAGTCGGCGGCGAGTTGCGCGAAGATCTTGTTCCATTGCGAGCGGCTCCGCCGCGCGCCATAAGTTCGTCGGAACTCACGCCGCAGCGGCTCGAAAGGTCGTCGTAGGTAATGCCGCGCAAACTGACCGGAAGCCAGGAAGCGCGGTGCCCGGCCGAGACGGGTTGCGACACCTGGCCGACCGGCGGTGCGGCGCTCGGACTCCCGCTGCAGCCGGCGGCCGCAACGAGCATGAGAACAACGACGGCAAGTTCTCTGCGCATGCCTTCGGTTACGGCGTCTCGAGCGACTTCGAACTGAAGGGACCGCATAGAGAAGGGAAACCTCGCTGGAATTGCATACGCACCACGGAAAGCGAGACATCGGAAGGGAGTCAAGTAGTGCCTGACGTTGCAATGGACGCGCAGATGACCGGCAAGCCGGGGTTTATCGCCGCACTCGATCAGAGCGGCGGCTCGACGCCCGGCGCCCTGCGCCTCTACGGTATCCCGGACACCGATTACAGCGGCGATGCCGAAATGTTCGCGCTCATGCACGCAATGCGCGTGCGCGTCATGACGGCTCCCGCGTTCACCGGCGATAAGGTCATCGCCGCGATCCTGTTCGAGCGCACGATGGACGGCTCGGCGGAAGGCAAACCGGTGCCCACGTTCCTATGGAAGGACCGCGGCGTCGTACCGTTTCTGAAAGTCGATAAGGGGCTGCAGGACGAGAGCGACGGCGTGAACTTAATGAAGCCGATCCCGGGCCTCGACGCTTTGCTCGCTCGTGCCGTCGGATTGGACGTTTACGGTACGAAGATGCGATCGACCATCAGGCTTGCCTCGGCCACGGGCATTGCCGCCATCGTCGATCAACAGTTTGAGTTGGCAGCACAGATCGCCGATCACGGACTCGTACCGATTCTCGAGCCCGAAGTACTCATCAAGAGCCCCGAAAAAGGCGCGGCCGAAGCGATGCTCCTCGCCGCGCTCACGCGCGGCCTCGACGCGCTCCCCGCGGATCGCCGGGTAATGCTCAAGCTGACCATCCCGGAAGTGCCGAACCTCTACGAGCCCCTGGCCAAACACAAAGGCGTAGTGCGCGTCGTCGCGCTCTCCGGCGGGTACACCCGCGACGACGCCTGCGAACGGCTCTCGCACAATCGCGATATGATCGCGAGCTTCTCGCGAGCCCTCTTAGAAGATCTCACCCGCGACATGAGCGACGCGGCCTTCAACGCCCAGCTGAAGCACTCAATCGACGAGATCTACAAAGCCTCGACCGTAAAACACTAAGGTCTGCAGTCGTGCTGGCGCGCTGTTCGCAGCCGAACGGTTTCGCTAGCGAGAACGCGGCGCGATACGAGTAACGATAGCATCTATCTGCTCCGGTGGGTGCATCGCCTCCGCTTGACGGTTCGGTCGAATCGAAGACGCCTCCAGATTCAAACCGTCCTGGGCCATGGCCGGAATCATCCGGCGGCGGCTCGAATGGCGCACTCGCATGGAGAACCCCGATTTGGTGCTGCGAAGCATTGCGATTAGTACGCTACTCATCTGGCTGCTGTTCGACAGCTTGGTCGTATTTCGACGTAAATCCAGAAAGGATCAGGATCGAGATCGCAAGACGTTCTCGGTGATCGTTATCGGAAATTTGGTTGCGTGGAGTATCGGCATTGGCCTCGCATTCAGTAGTTTCGGACGCCTGCACTCCGCGACGTTGCTGCAAATCGTGGGTTTGTCGATCATGATAGTTGGGATCGCCGTGCGTGCCATCGCCATCCGGCAACTCGGGCGATTCCATACCCCCAATGTAGCCATCTTAGACGAGCATCTGGTATTTGACGACGGGTTGTACGCGTACGTGCGGCACCCGAGTTATCTTGGCGCACTTATCGCATTTGTGGGTTTCGGAATGGCGCTCGGCAATTGGATGAGCCTGGTCGTGATCGTGGCGATCATGATTCCGATCTATTCTATTAGGATCAGGCAAGAGGAAGCGGCGCTCGCAGAGGGTTTGGGCGATTCGTATGAAGCTTATCGCCGTCGCACGAAACGCCTGATCCCAAAGATATATTAGCCCGCATTCGCGGCGGCCACGGGGGATTCCGAAGAAGCCGTCGGGTC
>DATCGB010000221.1:0-4639 GCA_036509155.1 Candidatus Tumulicola sp.
CGCCGGGCAAGATGAACGCGTCGAGCGGGGGGAGGTCGGGTTGAGCCTCGTCGATGGCGCGTTCCAGCGCGGTCGCGTCGGCCGCAGTCGTCAGCGGCATGTTCGCCCAACGGTCGCCGGCGAGCGTAGCGAGTTCGCTTCCGAGATTGAAGAGGACGTCTTGGGTCCAGGCAAGCCAAGCGTCGAGGCGCGCGGCCCGCGCCGAGTCTTTGCGTAACGGGCGCAGAGCCGCACGCGCCGCGCCGATCGAACTGGAGAGTTCGTCGACCGTGCCGTAGGTGTCGATACGCGGCGCGTTCTTCTTGACGCGCCCTCCGCCGACCAGTCCGGTCGTGCCGTCATCGCCGGTTCGGGTGTAAATGCGAGTACGCTTCGGCATGATAGTCCGGCGTTCGCTTACGAACGCGCGGATACCCCGAGGGCGCACGTCCGCGCGCTCGCATAGGAAGGCCGCGAGCCTCGGCCGCACGAAGCCGGGCCGGTTATGTCGCAAGCGCCAGCCTCGGGCGCCGTCAAGGAGATTCCTCCGAAGGCGGCCGACCTCTCCGCGTGGTACACGGCCGTCTGCCTGAAGGCCGAGTTGGTATCCTATTCACCGGTTCGCGGGTGCGTGGTGCTGCGCCCGTACGGCTACGGGCTGTGGGAAAACCTGCGCACGCATCTCGACGCCGCCTTCAAAGCGACGGGTCACGAGAACGCGTACTTTCCGCTGCTGACGCCCGAAAGTCTGTTAGTCAAGGAAGCCGAACACGTGAAGGGCTTCGCTCCCGAGGTCGCGTGGGTCACGCGCGGGGGTCGTGAAGAGCTGACCGAGCCGTTGGCAATCCGCCCGACGTCCGAAGCGATCGTCGGAACGATGTACGCCCAGTGGATCGAGTCCTATCGCGATTTGCCGGTGCTCATCAACCAGTGGGCTAACGTCGTGCGCTGGGAAAAAGCGACCCGTCCGTTTCTGCGGACGATGGAATTTCTTTGGCAGGAAGGGCACACGGCGCACGCCGATGCGCGGGAGGCCCGCGAGGAAACCCTGCGGATGCTCGACGTGTATCGCGACTTTTCCGAAAACGTCGCGGCGGTTCCGGTGTATGCCGGCATAAAGAGCGCGAGCGAACGCTTTCCCGGCGCGGTCGAAACGTTTTCGATCGAAGCGCTCATGCCCGACGGCAAGGCGCTGCAATCGGCCACGTCGCACGACCTGGGTCAGAACTTTGCGCGGGCGTACGACATTTCGTTCGCGGATGCCGACCAACAGGTCAAATATGCGTACACGACGTCGTGGGGCATGTCGTGGCGGATGCTGGGCGCGTTGATCATGACGCACGGCGACGATCGCGGGCTGCGCATACCGCCCAAAATGGCCCCGCTGGAGGCCGTGTTCGTGCCGATCGTGCGATCGAACGACGACCGCGCCGTGGCCGTCTGCCGCGCGGCGGCGGACGAGCTGACGAAGGCCGGCTTTCGCATTCGCGTCGACACGCGCGATCAGCAGCCGGGCTGGAAGTACAGCGAGTGGGACCTGCGCGGGGTACCGGTGCGTATCGACGTCGGCCCGCGCGACGTCGATGCCGGCACGGCGGTGCTGGTTCGGCGCGATCGCGCCAAGGGTGAAGCCGATCAGAAAACCAGCGTTCCCATCGAGACGCTATCGCGCCGGCTGCCCGGCCTGCTCGAAGAGATCCAGCGCTCGCTGTACGATCAAGCGAAAGCGTTTCTGATAGCGAATACGCCGCGCCCGGCCGATCGCGAGGCGTTTTTCGCGATGTGCCGCGAGCGTGCCGGGATGGTCGACATCGCATGGTGCGGGCGGGCGGACTGCGAGGCCGACGTAAAATTCGCGACGGGGGCGACGACGCGCAACCTTCGCGCGCTGGAGGAACGCCCCGGCGAGACGTGTTTGGCGTGCGGCGAGCCGGCGAAAGTGAACGCTTACTTTGCGCAATCGTATTAGCGCGGGGCTGTGCGCCGCCGGCCTCGCGGTTTGCCTGTCGACCGGCGCGGCATCGGCCAAAGCGCCGTCGATCACGGACTTAGACGCGACCGCGCGAGCGGCGGGCAATCGGATCGACATCGCTACCCGGATCGGCCAGAGCATCTTCAGCGAAGCGTGGCCGGCCCAGATCAGTCAGATCTCCGCCAACGAACTCGGTTCGCACTTGATCGTCGGAGTTCGACTCTGGGGAGTGAAGTTTCACCACCGCGTAACCCGTGCGGAGTTCGTCGACGAGGTCGCGTCGATCGTCGAGAAGGCGTTCGCCGCCGCGCCGGCCGCCGAGGAGGTGGACGTCTGGGCGAGCGTTCCCATCGAAGTCGGCAAAAGCGTGATCGTCAGCGGCGATCTCGCAAAGCCGACCATCCGCGACGTTTTCGGCCTGACGGCGCACCGCGGTGAATCGGCCGAGCAGATCTCGGCCAAGGCCGACGGCGCGACCACGGAAGACGTCTTTTGGGACGAAGAATGGGCGCGCGCCGCTTTCAAGAAACAAGAGCCTTAATGTATCGCAAGACGACGCTTCCGAGCGGCCTGCGGATCCTGACGGAGGCGATGCCGGCCGTTCGTTCGGCCAGCATCGGAATCTGGGCCGACGTCGGGTCGGCGGTGGAAACGCACGCGAAGCGCGGCGTTTCGCATATCGTCGAGCACATGCTCTTCAAGGGCACGCAGCGGCGAACGGCCCGCGCGATCGCCGAAACCATGGACGGCGTTGGAGGCAACCTGAACGCGTTTACGGATAAAGAGAGCACGTGCTACTACGCGAAGGTGATGGACCGGCACGTTGGGCTGGCGACCGATGTCCTAGCCGACATGTTTCTCAACTCGACCTTCGATCCGCAGGAGCTGAGCAAAGAACAGAAGGTCGTGCTGGAAGAAATCAAGATGTACGAGGACTCGCCCGACGAGTTGATCCACGACCTGTTCCTGCAGACGATGTGGAACGGTTCGAATCTGGGCGAACCGACGATCGGATTCGTGGACACGATTGCCGCCTTTACGCCCGACGACCTGCGCGCGCACCTCAAGGCGCATTACGCGCCCAACTCGGTCGTGGTCGCGGCCGCCGGAAACGTCGACCACGACGCTTTCGTCGAGCTGGTGGCCGGGAAGTTCGCGTCGTTTGCGGGATCCTGTGCGCTGCCCGTGCCCGAGGCTCCGGCCGCTACGCCCGCGCGCCTGGTGCGTCAGAAGGACTCGGAACAGGCTCACGTGATCGTCGGAACGCGCGGGCTCTCCGTGCGCGACGAGCGTCGCTATGCGCTCTCGCTGCTCGACACCATGCTCGGGGGCGGCATGTCTAGCCGGCTCTTTCAGGAAATCCGCGAGAAACGCGGATTGGTCTACACCGTGTATTCGTTTCAAGCCGCCTATCGCGCCGCCGGGTTGTTCGGCGTCTACGCGGGAACGTCGCCCGAGAACGTTGCGGCGTGCGTCGAGCTGATCGCCGAGCAGCTCGGAAAAATTCGCGACGTTCGGATCGAACCCGACGAGTTCGCCCTGGCGAAAGAGCACATCAAGGGCAGCCTTACGCTGTCGTTGGAATCCACGTCGAGCCGGATGATCCGGCTCGGTCGAAACGAGTTCGCACTGGGGCGCGACGTCGCCCCGGAAGAGATCGAGGCGCGAATCGACGCGGTCACCGCCGACGAAGTCCGGGAGCTGGCGCGCGAACTCTTGGCAGAGGAAAACTTGGGACTATGCATCATCGGCCCGGTCGACGAGTCGGCGATCGCGTGGAACCGTGACGCCGCCTAGCCTGGGACATCCCGCAACCGTCCTGCCGTTCTGGACGTGGCAGCTCGTCGTCGCGCTGATCGTCAACGTCGTCGTCCAGGCGATTCAGCTGGGGGCCTACGCGGCGCGATTGGCGGGCGTTCGAACCGGCCGAATCGCCACGTCCATTTCGCTTTTCAACCTCTTCGTGACGGCTAGCCGGCTGGCGACCCTGGTTTACACCCTGATGCTGGGGCCGCTGTCGGATACCGCGGGCAACGCCATCAAGACCATTTTGACGAAGACGCCGGCGCACGCGATTCCGACGGCGCACGTGCAGCTGATCGCCGCAATCCAAAACACGTTTCAATGGCAGCTGCGCGCGATCATCATCGCGGGCACGGTCGGAACGCTGCTTGGAAGCCTGCTGCTTCCGATGTTTACGTACTTGTACGTTCGCGGCGTGCGCTCGTTCGAACGGACGAAGTCGCTCCCGCATTCAATGCTCAAACTGCTCGACCCGCGGGCGATCGCCGACGTTCTACGGCGCGTGCGCCTGCCGCATTACAGCGAGATTTTTTCGTTTTCGCTGCGGGGAATTCCGCGGCGCCTGCTGATTTTCAACGTGGTCGTCACGGGCATCTACGCGATCGGCGTGGTGGCGGCGTACTACGCCAGCGTGCTGGACGTCAACGTGGCGCGCACGGCGATCGGAATTTCGGGCATCGTCAACGGAATCGGCACGGTCGCCTTTACGCTATTCGTCGATCCGACGTCCTCGATTATCGTGGACGAGGCCGTCAAAGGCGAGCGCAGCCACGAGGAAGTCAAGGCGATGGTGTTCTACCTGTCGGTTACCGCGATCGCCGGCTGGCTGCTTTCGCAGCTGATTCTGTGGCCGGCGGCGGAGGCGATCAAGATCGTGGCACATTT
>DATCGB010000222.1:0-2956 GCA_036509155.1 Candidatus Tumulicola sp.
CGCCAGACGTATCCGCGCGCGACGTTGCGCGCGGGCGGCGGCACGCCGTAGCCGGTCGACGAAAGGGCCAACGGCCCGAGGATGCGCTCGCGCAGCAACCTCGGGTAGGCGACCCCGGTGACGCGTTCGAGGACCGTTCCGAGCAGCACGTAGTTGGCGTTGGCGTAGCGCCATCCGGTTCCGGGATCGAACGCGAGCGGAGCGTCGATCGATACGATGCCGCTGGTCTGTCCCAGTAGTTGCGCGATCGTCGCGCGTCCGGCGCCCGGCGCCGTTGCCGGAAGGTATCGACTCAACGGGACGTCGAGCGCGAGACCGCCGGCGGCAACCTGTTGCTCGACCAGCGCCGCCGTAAACTGCTTGGTAATCGATCCGATCGGATAGATGGTGTATCCGTCGGCCGGCTGGCGGCGCGCCGCGTCGCGCAGCCCGTAGCCGCGCAGGTAGAGCGGCGTTCCGCCGCGCGCGATTCCGAGCGAGAGGCCGGCAACGTGCCGTTCGCGCATGACCCGTTCGACGATCGCGTCGATCTGCGCGCGTTGCCCCTGCGAGAGCGCGAGCAACGCCGCAAAAACCAGATGCACGCGACTTCCTAAGGATCGGATTGCGTATGCAATAAGGATCCGAGCGTGAAGGTGAGTTCCGCCGTGTCGGCGAGCTGCGTGGAAAGCGACGTCAGGGTGGGAATCTCGCTCATCTGCTCCAGCGGAACCATCGTGTCGATCGTCAGATACGGGGTCGCGCGATATCCCGCAACCGTGCGAAAGAGCAAGTCGGCCCAGAAGGCGTTGGCCCAACCGAACTCGGGACGCGTGAAGCGCGACGGGTCGTTGGGGTCGACCGACTCGTGCATCAGCCCGTTGAGCGTGTCGCTGCGGTCGAGCATGTCGATGGCGTGCGCGATCTCCTCGCGCCGGCGCGTGGAAAGCGCGGCGCCGATCATGCCGAGCGGCCAAACCCAGCCTTTGGGCGTGTGCGGGCTGCCCAGGCCGGTGGCGTACTTGCCCGAGTAATAGTACGGGTTCGCGGTGCTCAGCGTGAAATCGCGCGTGTGCAGGTAGACCGGGTCGTCGGTCGCGCACCAGCCGACGTACGGCAACGCCGTAAGGTTGGGAATGTTGGCATCGTCCATCAGATTGTCGTTGCCGTAACCGTCGGTTTCGTACACGTACATCCACCCGCGCGCCGGATCCCATCGACGGCCGTAGCGCTCGATTCCGACTTGCACCTGGTTGGCCAGCGCGATTGCGTCGGCGGCCAGCTTGGGATCGTCGAACGCGTCGCGCGCGAATCTTGCGAGCAGCCGCATCGCGATCGCCGCAAACGCGTTCTGCGGAACGTTGTAGCGGTAGGTCACCGGGTCGTCCGACGGCCGAAAAGCGCTCCAAATCATGCCCGTATCGGGATTGTACTTCTGGTGGGTCGGCACGGGATGGGGCCACGAGTAACGGCTGCAAGCCGCGTGGTGCTGCTCGCACTGCAGCGTCGAAACGATCGTACGCATGGCGCGATGCAGGACCGGCGTAAAGATCGTGCGGTCGTGGGTATTCGCGTAGTACGTGAACGCCAGGGCGATCGGCCAGGCAAGCGAGTCGATCTCCCACTTGTCTTCCCAAACGTGATAGTCCGAGGTGAAGGCTTCCGCATGCGGGTCGACCAGAACGTTCTTGGCATCGCGCTGCACGACGCCGAAAAACGTGTAGCGCAGTCCCGGGTAGGCGGGGACGAAGCGAACGTACGGAATCGTTTGCGCCGCCGAGTCCCGCAGCCACATTGCGTGGATGTCGCCGGTTTGAACGTACGTCGTTCCATCGCTCTCGGGAAAGAAGTCCGCGAAAAATTCGTGAAACAGCGTGGCCGTTTGAATCGGCCGGATGTGGGCTTCGACCGGAACGTTCAGCGTCTGCGCGCGCAGCGGAGACAGCACGGCCAATACGTACCCGACGCCGAGTAGTACCCCGGCGATACGTCGAGAGATCGCTCTCGTCATGGAAGACGGCCTTCGCTTCGCGGCCGCTCCGGCCCCGCAGGAGGTTCGCTCGCGGTCGGAGCCGCAATCATGCAGGGCTTTGGCGAACCTACACGCGACCGACGGCTTACTGCGGGCTTTCGGCGAACGCAAACCGCGCGCGCTGGCGCGCGCGATTTCGTGGGCCGAGGCCGGTCGCGGCGCACCTTTGGTCCGCCAGCTCTACGCGAAGACCGGCCGCGCGATGACGATCGGACTGACCGGACCGCCGGGCGTCGGTAAATCGACGCTCGCGTCGGCGCTGGTGCGCAAGGCGCGTTCGCTCGGGAAAACCGTTGGGGTCGTATCGGTCGACCCGACCTCGCCGTTTTCGCACGGCGCGCTGCTCGGCGACCGCATCCGGCTGACCGAGCATTTCACCGACGAAAACGTCTTCATTCGTTCGATGGCCAGCCGCGGGCATCTCGGCGGCGTTGCGGGTGCGACGGCCGATGCCGTGGTGCTGATGGATGCATTCGGATTGGACGTCGTGCTGATCGAGACGGTCGGCGTCGGACAGAGCGAAATCGAAATTGCCGAGTTGGCGAACACGACGCTGGTGGCGCTCCAGCCGGGCAGCGGCGATTCGATTCAAGCGCTCAAGGCCGGCGTCATGGAAATCGCCGACGTTTTCGTCGTCAACAAGTCCGATCACCCGATGGCCAATCAGCTGCGCCGCGAGATTCGCTCGATGATGGAGATGCTAAGTTTTCCCGGCTGGGTTCCCGAACTGGTTACGACGCAGGCGGTCGCCGGCGAAGGCATCGATCGTTTGTGGGCGGCGATCGAACGGCACGTCGCCTATCTCAATGAGAGCGGCGAGATCGCGCAACGGCGTCACGAAGCGTTTTTGCACCAAGTCCGTCAGTTGGCGCTCGGGCGTCTCCAACGACGGCTCGACGACGCCCTGCGCCACGAACGTGCCGCCGGCATCGACCCCTACGCGGC
>DATCGB010000223.1:0-2912 GCA_036509155.1 Candidatus Tumulicola sp.
TGGTGCCGTCGGCGCTGAGCCAGTTGCACGCCGATCTCGAACGCTGGTACGCCGGCGCGCTGGGAGGAACGTGATCGTGCGAGTCGCGATGCTGCATGCCGCCGCCGCGCTGGCGCTGGCGTCGACGCTCGGGGCGACGAAGCCGCCGCCGTCACTTCCCAGCGGTTTCATCGTGCCCGACGCCGTGACGCTCCACTCGATGCAACTGGATGGGAAGCGCTTGAGCTATGCGGCGCGAGCCGGCACGATCGTGCTGCGCGACGACGAAAACCGCCCGCAAGCGACCATGTTCTACACGGCTTATACGGTCGCGGGCACAGCCGCGGCCCATCGCCCGGTGACGTTTTTCTACAACGGCGGTCCGGGCAGCTCCACGATTTGGCTGCGCATGGGTTCATTCGGCCCCGTGCGCGTCGTCACGGGTGCCGGCGGCAGCATCACTCGGCCGCCGCCCTACCGTTTGGTCGACAATCGCTACACGCTGTTGGACGCCAGCGATCTCGTTTTCGTCGATATGCCGGCCAGCGGTTACGGCCGCATCTTTCCGGGAGCGGACGCCCACAAAATCTTCGGCACCGACAACGACGTCAACGCCTTCGCGCAGTTCGTCGAAAGCTACCTTACAAAGTTCGACCGTTGGAACTCGCCGAAATTTCTTTACGGTGAATCCTACGGCACCCCCCGCAGCGCCATGCTGGTCGACGCGCTTCAAAATGACGGCGTGGGCATGAACGGCGTGGTGCTGCAGTCGTCCATCCTCAACTACGCACTCGCATCACGCGAGGTGTACGGTGCGAACGCCACCGACGATCGGCAATACATCTTCATCGTTCCGACTGAAGCGGCGACCGCATGGTACTACCACGCCGTTCCCGGGGCGCCGGCCAGTTTGGCTGCATACGAACGCGAGGTCGAGGCATTTGCGATGGGCGAGTATCGTCACGCGCTCGACGACGGCGACGCCATCGCGCCGGCGACTTTCGACCGGGTGACCGCCAAGCTGCACCACTACCTCGGGATTTCCGAAGCCTACATCCGAAACGCAAACCTGCGAGTCTCGGGCGACCACTTCATAACCGAGTTTCGCCGGTCGCAAGGGAAGACGGAGGGCATTTACGATTCGCGCTATCAGCTCTTTGCGCTCGACCGGGCCGCCGAATTTCCGGCGCTCGAGGCGACCAACGCAACCATGGACGCACCCTACATTTCGTTGGCCAACCACTACATGCGCGAAGATCTGCACTATCGGACCGAGTTGCCGTACCTCACCGGCGCGTACGCGGCGATTCGGAAATCCGGTCCGTGGGACTTCAAGCATCGCGGGTCGCAGGTGCTCGACGCGGCTCCCGACCTGGCCGAAGCCATGACCTACAATCCGTACCTGCAAGTCTTCTCGGCCAACGGTTACTACGATTCGGTAACGCCGTTTCTCGCAACCGTTTACGCGCTCGATCACCTCGACCTCGCACCCGCGCTGCAGCGGCACATCACCTACGGCTTCTATCCGGCGGGGCACATGATCTATCTCAATACCGAGGCTCTGGCCCAGCTACATAGCGATCTCGAACGCTGGTACGCGCGAGTGCTCGGTAAGCCGTGATCCCGCCGGCGGAGGGCGAAGGCCTCGACCGGCGCGCGTTTCTCGCGCTGACCGCGTCGGGCGCGCTCGCCGCGTCCGCCACCGGGGCGGCCTTCGCGGCCGCCGATCCGTGCGGCACCGTCGAGTTCATCGACGTTCCGCTCGCCGTCGTGCCGCCGCCCAAGGACATCGCCTTCGTGGTCGACTTTCCGGACGGCCGGGCGCTGACGCTGCGCGCCCACTATTGGTACCACGCGCCGGCCATGAAGGCCGGAAAGCGTCTCCCGGCAATCGTCGACTTCAACCCATACCGCCGGCGCGACGGCATGCTGTACGTCGACAGCATGATGTATCCGTGGTTCGCATTCAACGAATACCTCTGCTTTCGCGTCGACCTGCAGGGCAGCGGCGATTCCGACGGCGTCATAACCGACGAGTATACCCAGGACGAGCTGGCGTCGTGCGTCCGCATCATCGAACAGATCGCAAAACTTCCGTTCTGCGACGGCAACGTCGGCATGATGGGAAAATCGTGGAGCGCGATCAACTCGCTGATGGTTGCGGCGCGCGACGACTGTCCGGCGGCGCTCAAGGCGATCGTGTTCTGCTGCGGGACCGACGACCGCTTCAACGACGACGTCCACTACATGGGCGGCGCGATGATGTACGACCAGCCGAGTTGGGCGGGTTCGATGTGGGGTTGGCTGCCGATGCCGCCCGATCCGGCGGTGGTCGGCGATCGCTGGCCCGACATGTGGCGCGAGCGCATTCGCACGCTCGATTTTTGGTTCGATCGGTGGGCTACGCATCAAACGCGCGATAGTTACTGGCGCGATACGAGCGTGCGCGATTACTACGACCGCGTAAAGGTCCCGGTGTTCGCGATCTCGGGGTGGTGGGACGGGTATAAGAATCCGGCCGAACGCGTCGTGCGCGAACTCGGTGCGCTCGGCAAACCGGCGGCCGGCATTCTGGGACCGTGGGGGCACAAGTATCCGTTCGACGGCTATCCCGGCCCGCGCGTCGACTGGCTGCGCTACATCGTGCCGCACTGGTGGGATCGCTGGCTCAAAGGCGCGACGCCCGATCCGGCGTCTGCCTGGCCGGAACTGGCCGTGTGGCTGGGCAATTCGCGCGATCCGAGCCGCGTTCCGGACTACGTCGAGCGCGGCGCGTGGGTTGCCGAGGATCACGCGTGGCAAGATCGCGTTACGCCGCTGTCGTTTGACCTCGCGCCCGGCAATGCGCTCGCATCGCGGCCGAGTCCCGAATCGCAAGCCTACACGATGTCGTCGGATCGACTGGTTGGGACGGCCATGCTCGAGTCGACGTC
>DATCGB010000224.1:0-5729 GCA_036509155.1 Candidatus Tumulicola sp.
ACCGCCAGGTCTTGTGCTTCGGCGCGGATGGCGTGCGCCCAGACGTCTTGCGTGGCGGCGTACCACAGCGTCGCCAGCAACGCGATCGGCCGCCACGCACCCAGCTCGACGGCGACCGCATACGCCGCCGCCGCGGCCGCCGCGATCGCCAGGGCGCTCATGGCATTCATCCGGAACGCGATCGTTCCGAGCGCCAGCCCGTGCGACCACGCGTAGCCGAGCAGCACGTAGAACGGAAATCCGGTCGGGTGCGTAATGCCGAGAATGTAGGGAACGCCTTGAAGTTCGGCGGTATCCCACGATGCGGGTTCGTGCGAGACGCTCGCGACGTAGACGGCCGCCGGAATTACGAATGCCGCCAGGCCGCAGAGAAGACGCGCGATCCGCCGCGCCTTCTCCGCGCCGGGCCGCGATTTCACGCGAGCGTGGGCAGCGGTAGGGACGGCCGGGTCGAGAGGTCGGGACGAACTTCCGTATATCCCTCGAGCGCTCGTTCCATCAACTGCAGCGCGAGATCGAGTTGCGGGTCGTTACCGTCGCGGTAGTCGTGGGGCGCGATGTCGACGTCGTAGTCGGGATCCGTGCCGTAGTTCTCGACGCGCCAACCGACGTCGGCGAACCAAAACGAGAACTCCGGTTGGGTCGTCAGCGTCCCGTCGACCAGATGGTGATACGGTTCGATGCCGACGACGCCGCCCCAGGTCCGCTTGCCGACCAGCGGCCCGAGCCCGTAGAGCTTGAAGCAGTGACTGAAAATATCGCCGTCCGAGCCGGCGAACTGATTGGTCATCGCGACGATTGGGCCGCCGACCGATTCGGGCGGATAGGGAACCAGCGACCCATAGCGCGGCGCGTCGTAACCGACGCGTTTGCGCGCGAGCTTTTCGAGAAGCAGCGACGACACGTGGCCGCCGCGATTGTACCGAACGTCGACGATCAGCCCCTTGCGATCGAATTCGCTCAAGTATCCGCGATGAAATTCCGAAAATCCCCACGGCCCCATGTCGGGAATGTGCAGGTAGCCGATGCGCTCGCCGGTTCGCTCGTGCACCAGACGGCGGTTGGCTTCGACCCACGCGCGATAGCGAAGCGCCGCTTCGCTGGCGAGCGCTTTGACCAGAATCGTGCGCTCTTCGTCTTTACGCGCGCGCAGCGTGACCGAAACGTCGCGTCCCGACGTATTGACCAAAAGCCGTTCGGGCAGCACCTCACGCGTCACCCGTTTTCCGCCGATCGCGACGATGACGTCGCCCTCGCGAACGGCCAGTCCGGGCTCGGCGAGCGGCGAATCGATCTCGCGGTTCCACGAATCGCCGCGGTAGATTCGTTCGATCCGATAGCCGTCGCGGGCCTCGTCCCACACGAGATCGGCGCCTAAAAATCCGCGTTGGTACTGCGGCGGCACGCGGTAATCACCGCCGTATTCGTAGGCGTGAGACGTGCCGAGTTCGCCGTGCATCTCCCAGATCAGGTCCGAGAGCTCGCCGCGCGTGCGCACGCGCGGAAGGACGCTGCGGTAGCGGTCGTAGACGCGGTCCCAGTCGATGTCGCTCATGCTCGCGTTCCAAAACTGCTCGGTTTGCAGGCGCCACGCTTCGCGGTACATTTGCGCCCATTCCTCGCGCGGAACGATTTCGACGTCGGCCCGGTCCAGATCGATCCACCCGCTCTTGCGCCCGGCTTCGGGGGCCGGCTTCGGCTCGTCGCCTTCTTCCGGAAGCTCGGCCAGTGCGTCGATCGCGCGCAGGCGTTCCTGCGAGCGGTAGATCAGCGTGCGCCCGTCCCCGCCTAGCCGAATGTCGTCGCACTCCGACGCGATCGTCGCCACGCGCTGCTGCTCGAAGTCGTAAGCGAGGAGCGAGCCGTGCTGTTCGTCGTCGCCGTCCTCGCGTCGCGCCGGCTTGATGCCCTTGACGGGATAGCGCGTAAAAAGTACGCGTCCGCGCACCGCCGCGAGTCGGTCGTACTCGCCCTCTTCGACCGGAAATCCGAGCACGCGACCGGTAATGCCCTCGAAGTCGATCTCGACGTTGGCCGGCTTTTCCGATTTCTTGCCGTCGTCGCGCTCGTGCTCGTGCTCGTGGTCGCGATGGATCGGCTTCGGGGGGGGAACGAACGGCGAGGGAACGTCGTCGCGCAGCGTGACGACGAACGGCCGGCTCGCCTGCGGAAAACTCAGTTCGAACTGCAGCGCGTCGTACACCGGATTGAAATCGCGCGTTGAGATGAAGTACAGATATTTCCCGTCCGGATCCCAGGCGGGCGATTGGTCGGCGCGCAGCGGCGACGTTACGTCGTGGACCTTTCCGGATTTCAGCTTGGCGACCCGCACGATCGACGTGCCCGGGGCCGGCCACCACACGTAGGCGACGAAGCGGCCGTCGGGCGAAAACGCCAGGTCGCCGATGCGATGCGTCGGACACGTGTCGATGACCCGTACTTTCCCGTCGTCGAGATCGAACGCGCATAACTCGTGGCGGTGATTGGCAAACGCGATCGTGTCGCTCGTCGGCGAGCAAACCAAATCGGTGATCCGGCCGATGTCGCCATCGGTGATGAAATTGGCTTCTTGCTCGCACGCGTCGGCGCGACTGACGGCGAGCCGCTCGTAACCGCTCGCGTCGGTGACGTAGACGAAGCGCTTGCCGTCGCGCAGCCACTCCGCCAGGCGTGCGCGCGCCACGCTGCCCGCACCGTGACGGATGACCGCCCCGTCGAACAGCGGCATCGTGAATGCCTGGCCGCGCGAAATAAACGCTAGCCGCGTTCCGTCCGGGTGGGGCGCGAAGTGCTCGAGGGACTCGGAGGCGTTTTCGAAGCGCCGAACCGTTTGCGGCGCGGGCGAGTGGGTTTCGACGCTCAGCTTGCGCACGTCGTCGCCGGCGACGTCGTACCGGGCGAGTTCTCCGCCGGCCGAGTACACGATCCGCGCCCCATCGGTCGACGGAAAGCGCGCGTAGTAGTCGTTTTCGTGGGTATGCCGGCGCACGTCGCCGCCATCGGGCGCGCACGAGTAGATGTTGCCGATGCCCTCATGGTCGGCCAGAAAGTACACGCGATCGCCGATCGGCATCGGCCACGTCGGGTTGCCGTCGGGCAACGGCAGACGCGCGAACTGGCCGGTTCCGTGCGAATCGATCCAGATCTCGCCCGCGGTGCCGCCGCGATAGCGTTTCCAGCGGGCCGGATCGGCGGCGTTGCGGCCGATCGCCATGCCGTTCGCCGGCGTGGGTGCGAACGAGCGCGCGTGCCCCAGGTGAAGTTCGCGCGGAGCTCCGCCGGTTCGCGCGATCGCGAACGGACGCGGCTGGTCGTCCCACGACGTCGGGTTGGCGACGAAGTGAATGTCTCCGCCGTCGGCCGACCACCCGGTTACCGTCGCAACCGTGGCTCCCAAAAACGTGAGTCGTTCGGGAACCCCGCCGTCCGCCGGCATCGCGTACACCTCGGGATTGCCCTCGTCGGTAGAAACGAACGCGATTGTTTTCCCGTCGGGTGAAAGACGCGGAAACGAGCACGTTCCGAAGCTTACCGTCAATCGCGTGGCGGTGCCGCCGTCGGCCGCAACGCTCCAGAGGTCGTCCTCACAGACGAAGACGATGCGGTCGCCGGCTATCGTCGGATAGCGATAGTATCCCTGATTCATATCGAGGACGGTGCTTGGCGATGCGGTGGGCGCCTCCCGCTACGGTCCGTGCCGCAGCGGGCCCTCGACGTGCAGCAGGCGTCCGAGTGCCGTAACCATTTTAGCCGCGTTTTGCAGCTGCGTCAGGGGGAGAACCAGGGTGGGCGCTTGGGTGCGGTGTTCGAACGGCACGAGCGGGCCGGTCGGGCCGAACTGCGTCGACGAATACCCGGCCAGGCTGCGGAAGAGGAGTTCGGCGCCCAACGCGTTGGCCCAGCCGAACTCGTCGCGCGTGTACCGCCACCACCCGTCGGCGTAGAAACTTTCGTGAATCGTCCCGGACTCGCCATCGGTCACGGCCAACGTCGTAATCGCTTGCGCGACTTCGCTCGAACTCTGGGCGGTCAGCGCGCGTCCGATGAGTCCCAGCGGCCACACGAAGCCGACCGGCGTATGCGGGCTTCCGAGACCCGAAGCGTAGCGCCCCGAAAAAAAGTACGGGTTGTTCTTGCTCAAGACGAACGCGCGCGTGTTGCGGTACGTCGGATCGTAGGTGGAGCACCAGTCGAGGTACGGCAAGGTCGTAAGATTCGGCAAGTTGGCGTCGTCCATCAGGTTGTAGCGCCCGAAGCCATCGGTCTCGTAGGCGTACATCCACCCGTGTCGCGCGTCGTAAAAGCGGCCGTAGCGTTCGATCCCGATTTGCACGCGCGCGGCCAGCGCGCGCGCTCGCGCCGACAGCTCGCGGTCGCCATATCCTTCGGCCGCCAGCCACACGATCTCGTTTAGGGCCACGGCCGCCAACGCGTTCTGCGGAATATTGAAGCGATATTTCACCGCATCGTCCGAGGGCCGGAACGCGCCCCAGATCATCCCGGTGTTGTCCGCGTAAGCGTAACTGGTCGAAACGTGATAGGGATACTCGTAGCGATTGCAGCGCCGATGGTGTTCCTCGCACTCGTAGGTCGCCACGATCTTTCGAAGCGCGACGTGTAAGTCGGGCGTGAAAATCGTACGGTCCCGCGTAACGCGCCAGTACACCCACGTCAGGACCACTGGCCAGGCGAGCGAGTCGACCTCCCACTTGCGCTCCCAGACGTGATAGTCGGCCTGAAAGGCGTTAGCGTACGCGTCGGTTGCGATGTTGCGCGCGTCGCGTTCGATCACGCCGGCAAAGCGTCCCCGCAGGATCGGGAAGGCCGTTTGGAAGCGAACGTACGGAATCGTCTGAGCCGAAGAGTCGCGCAGCCACATGGCGGGGATGTCGCCCGTCTGGACGTAGGTCGTCGCATCGTCCTCGAGAAAAAAATCGTTGAATAGCGTGTGAAAGAGCGAGGCGGCCTGCACGTCGTGCACGCGCGTGCCGGTCAGCGGGACGACCAAGACTTGGGCGGCCGAGGGCAGCGGCAGGCTCAACGCTAAAACGCCCGACAGCGCGACGAGGGCGGTCAGGCGTTTCATTCGATCGGCGACAGCGTCAGCGATTCGAGCGTTCTTTCACGATAGGCGATGCTTGCCCGCCATTGCCCGGCGGCAAACGTCAGTCGATAGGTGTCGTAGGTAACGCCGTCGGCTTGCGTGCGCTCGATGAATTCGATCGACGCGAGCTTCCCGAGCCCGGCGAAGGCCGGAGTTTGCGCGACGGCCTCGAGCGCGGCGGTGATCCGCGGATTTTCGTTTTGCGGGGGCCGCGAGGGCTCGGCCGCCAAGTTCCGATCCAGTGGCGGATCGAGGGCGGCGACCAGGCTCTTGGCCAGCGGCGTGAGGTCGACCGCTTCGGCATTGGATAGCAGCGCGATCTCCAGGCCGTCGTCGAGCACGAGCGCGTCCTGGCTCGAGAAGCCGTCGACGTACCCCGGGTGCGCGGCGACGCGGTACCCGAACCAGTTCGCCATAAAAAAACCGAAGCCGTAGTTCGTCGCAATGCCGTCGGCGAGTTTGCCCGATGCGGTCATTTGCGCGAACGCAGCCGGAGCGACCACGCGACCGGTCCGCAGAGCGTCGAGCCATCGCAGCAAATCCGGCGCGTTTGAAACCATCGCCGCCGCACTCGAGGCGCGCTCGTCGGCACCGGTCACGCGCGCTTCCGTCCGGCGGCCGCGCC
>DATCGB010000225.1:0-6687 GCA_036509155.1 Candidatus Tumulicola sp.
ATAAAATGTACGCCCCCGGCTATCCCTTGAGGCTCAGCCCGCAGTTCGCAGCGCCGTATCGCGCTTATCGCGTCGCGCAGCTGCTGCGCGCGCGCCCCAAATACGACATCGCGTACTTCGCGCAAATGCAGATGGACGTGCTCTCGCTGCCCGAGCGCGAACTCGCGCACGAGCTGGCGCCCGCCGTTCGTGCGGTCGATCCGGCCGCGGGCAACGCGCTGGCCGCTTGGAACGGCGAAATGAGCGGGGATTCGACCGCCGCGACGCTGGCCCAGTCGTTGCGTACGCAAGTGACCGATCGCGTCAAGAATCGGATGCCCGCCGTCCTCCAGGCCGCACGGCATTCGCCGGGCTCGATTCACGTCGGACCGCTGCCGCCGGCCGATCCGTGGAGCACCGCCGGCGCCGTAACCCCGCTGCACGCGTTCGCGGCATTGGGAATCAACTTTTTAGACGGCACGACGTTGCCCGGTCTGGGCGACGCGTTCACGCTGCACGTGCAGTACGCCGGCTACTCGCAGAGCTTCCGGGCCGTGTGGGACGTCGGAAACTGGGACGCCGGCGGCATCACGCTTCCGCAGGGTGAGTCGGGGGAGCCGGGCTCGGGTCACTACACCGATGAGGCCGGCGCGTGGATCGCCGGACGGTTGTGGCCGCTGCCCTTCTCGGACGCGGCCGTGCAGCGCACCGCCGCCCAGCGCGAAACGCTCGCGCCTTAGGCATACCGGGTTCGTTCGTCGCGCCGATAGCCGCGCGACGCCAGCACTCCAAATAGCAACGTATAGGCCGCGAGTCCCGCAATTGCGTTAGCCGGCATGCGCCCGTCGACGACGCTCCAGAGCAGTTCGGCGAACTGACGGGTCGGCAAGAACGGCGAGATTTGTTGAACGACGGCGGGCAGATATTGCGGCGGCATCCACAGTCCGCCGGCGTACGCCAGCAAAAGGTTGGCGGCCGTCGCGATTGGAACGGCGGCGCGCGCCGACACCCAGTACCCGATGGTTATGCCGAATAGGACGAACGGAACGCCGGCAGCCAGGCTGTAGGCGAGCACCTGCAGCCACTGCAGCGCCGTCAAATCGATCGGCGTAAAGACCCGCGCTACCAGGGCGACGCAGGCCGCCGCCAGCGCGCCGAAGACTAACGCGGACAAAATGCGCGCCGCGAAACGAATTAGCGCCGAAGCCGGCAGCGTTCGCTGATAGCGCTCCCACGGACGGCCGCGTTCCTGGGCAATTCCCACGCCGAACTGATAGAGCGCCACGCCGATGACGGCCCACGCCATGAACGCGAGCGTGGCGAAATCGGCGATCGCCGCCTGCGTGCGCGCGACCTGCAGGTCGAAGAGTGCGAAGAACATCGCCGGAAAGACGACCGTCGGTACGACGTAGCTGGGCGAACGGAATAGGTCGAGCAGCGCGACGCGCGAATGCGCGCGGACCAGTGCGAGAGCGGTCATGTTTTCGAACCTCCGGTTATCGAGAGGAAGGCATCTTCCAGCGAGGCTGGGGCGATTTCGAGATCCGAAAACGCCGTGCCGGTTCTTACCAGCGCGCGTACGTACGCATCGGTGTCGGCGGTAGTCACGATCGTGTGGCCGTCGGCACGGGCGAACGACGCCGGGAATCCGAGCGCTTGCGTCTCGAGTGGATCCCCCACGTACGTCAAGCGGCGAGCGCCGAAACGATCGCGCAGTTGACGCGGATCGCCGTCGAAAAGCAGCCGCCCGCGATCGATCACCACGATCCGCGTCGCGAGAGCTTCGGCTTCTTCCAAATAGTGCGTGGTAAACAGAATCGATCGTCCGGCCGCAGCGCCGCGCACGACGTCCCAGAGGCGTCTGCGCGATTCGACGTCGAGCCCGGTCGTCGGCTCGTCCAGGACGGCGAGTTCCGGATTACCTGCAAATGCCAGCGCGAGCGCGAGCCTGCGGGACTGGCCGCCCGAAAGCGTTCCAGCCCGCCGTTTCGCCAGGTCTGCGATTCCGAAGGCGTCCAGCGCCGCCCGGACGGCAGAGGGACGATCGAAATGCGCCGCCGTAAACGCGACGATCTCTTCCACGCGCAGTGCGTCGGGAAAGCCGCTTTCCTGCGGGGTCGCGCCCAAGCGGCGCCGCGCCGCAACCCGGGACGGCGACTCCCCGAACAGCTCGACCGTGCCGGAATCCGCCGCACGCAGACCCAGCGCGATGTCGATCGCGGTGGTTTTTCCGGCGCCGTTGGGGCCGAGCACGGCGACGATCTCGTCGCGGTCGACGCCGAACGACAACGAGTCGAGCGCGCGGGTTTGGCCGTAAGACTTGGAAACGTTTTCGAAGCTGAGCATCATGATGGCGTACGCACTTTCAACAGCGATTGCAACTGAGTGACGTGTTCGGAGAAGGCCGATCGTCCGCGTTCGGTCAGTTGGTAACGCGTTTGCGGGCGACGCTTCACGAAGCTTTTCTCTTCATCGACGTAGCCGGCTTCGACCAGTTTTGCTAGGTGCGCGCCGAGATTGCCTTGGCTGACGCCGAGTGCCCGCTGCATTTCCGAGAACGCAATCCAGCGCGCCGTCAGCAGCTCAGCGATAATCCCGAGGCGAATTTTGGAAAGCAAGAGTTCGTCCACGTTAGTCCCGCGCGAGCAGTTCGGCTAATCCGAAACCGCAGTATCCCAACAGCATCCCGGCCGCCAGCACGTACGCAGCGTTCTGCGGCGCCACGAAATTCGCCACCACCATCGAGACGACGACCAGGACGCCGGCGATTTGCGCGCGGCGATTGCCGTGCATGCCGATGTACAGCAACACGATCGCCTCGCTGAAACTCCAGATCGCCGCCGAGGCCACGCCGGAGAAAATCCGGTAGATTCCGACGTTGGCAACGACGGCGAGTCCCAACGTCAGCCACAGCACGTTGAAAAACTCTCGCTGAACGAGCGACTCCCGGCCGCGCAGCTCGCGCAGCCGCCGGCCGCGGACGATTGAGAAGGCGACGGCCGCCGCCAGCAGGGGCGGAAGGACCCAGGCCGTCGCCGCCGGTGCGAGCCCGGCGCCGATGAGATGCGACAGCACCGTCACGATCGCCGAGAAAAGACCCCAGACGACGAAGAACTCCCCGCCGGCACACAGCCGCTGCTGCGATTCCGCCAAGATGCGGTCGACGAGTTCGAGATGATCGCGCGCCTGCTCGGCATCGATCGGCTTCACGTTACATCTCCCGCGTCGCGACCAGCAAGGTGAGCCCGATAACCAGCCCGGCCGTCCAGGCCAACCCTGCCGGCAGGCCGTGGGCCGAAACTACCCGATCGATGACCAGAACTACCAGCGCGTAGCCGCCCCAGAGCGCCAGGATCGTCCCGCCGCACGTCCGTTCTAACCCGTTCACAAAAATCTCCCTCGTTTCAGACTACTCTATTAAATAGACTACTCTGCCATATTACACATAACCCGGGCGGAGGTCAAGCGTTGCCTGGTTTCGTTTGACAATGCCGCGCTGCGGCTGGTATCGTACCGAGGTTATGTACGCGATCATCGAAACCGGCGGCAAGCAGTATAAAGTCGCCGAGGGCGACGTCATCCGCTGCGACTTGCTGACCAGCGAAGTCGGCTCGGACGTGACCTTCGACAAGGTCGTTCTCGCCGGAAGCGGGAGCGACGTGAAGGTCGGCACGCCGGTTCTGAGCGGCGCCAGCGTCAGCGGAACCGTGCTCCGCCACGCCAAGGACAAAAAGATCCTGGTATTCCGCTACAAGCCCAAGAAACGGGTTCGCAAACTCAACGGCCACCGTCAGCCCTTCGCGGAAGTCAAGATCACCAAGATCACGCTGTAAGCCGGCAACCCGGCGCGCATGCTCGAAGTCGTTTTTTCCCGGGACAGCCGCAATCGGCTGTCCTCAATTTTTGCCGCCGGCCACGCCGAGTTCGCCATCGACGCGGACGATCTGGTTTGTGCGGCCGTTTCCGCGATTCTCCAAGCCGCCCGGCTCGGGCTCGAGGAGTACGCCGGCGTCGAACTCGACGCGGAACAGCGTTCCGGCGAGTTTCGAGTCGCTTGGCCGGAAGGGCGGCGCGACGACCAAAGCGTGCGTGCGATCGTCGCGACGGCCGAGCTGGCCGTCGAGCAAATCGCCCGGCAGTATCCCGAACACGTGACGCTCTTACGGCGCGCCGAACCAGCGACGTAACAACGCGGTCGAAACCGGGTAAGTACGGCACCAGCCCCGAAGGAGGCCCCCATGTCTGACAGTTTCCGATCGACGCCGCCCCAGCAGCAATGGTCCGGACCGAATTCCGGCGGCAACGGCTACCAAAACGCCGGTTCCAATCCCGAGCACGACGGCGCTGACGGCGATCCCGGTGAGGTCGGCAAGGCCCTCGTGGTCGGCCTGCTCGGCGGGCTCCTTTCGGTTGCGGGATACATGGTGTATCGCCGTTTGCCCGACGAGCAGAAAGAAAAGCTGCACTCGCAGGTGCGCACCGTCGTGCAGCAGCGCGTCAACGAACTCCGGCAGAATTTCAATATTTAGCCCGGACCGATAATCCAAGTCGGCAGCCACATGCGCGCGTGCCACGCGTTCCAAGACAGCGGGTGAGCCGCTAGGATCGGCAAGAAGAACGCGAAGGCACCGGCCGCGATCGCCACGTATGCGCCGGCCACGATCGCCGCCATCGCGGCATTGCCGGTATGACGGTGGGCCTTCCCCCACTGCCAAAAGCGCTGCAGTACGATCGCATTGCATAGGCAAATCAGTGGAACGTCGACGTAGAAATGATACGCGAACGTGATGCGCGGCGATCCCATCCAGGGCAGCCACTGCAGCAGGTACGTAAGCACGATCAAGGCGTAGCCTTTGTTACGCTCGCGCCAGCCCAGCACGCCAACCCACGGCACGCACGCCAACCCGAACCATAAAATTGCCGGGTTCGCCATCGACGTAATCTCGTAGATACAGCAGCCTTTGGGATCGGCCCCGTCGGTGCGCGAATCGCGATAGTAATACGCGACCGGCACCAGGTCGAGCGGCCATTCCCACCATTTCGAAGAATAGGGATGCGTCGCGTTGCGAAGCTCCACGGCATGGTATTCGAACATCGAATACTGGCGATGCACGACGTCGTTGAACCCGTGAACTTCGTTAGGATCGGGGGCGTGCCGGAGCACGTCGGGAAGCCAGACGAGACCGTAGACCGTCGCGCTCACGAACAGGATTGCCGTCAGCGTGCCGTCGAGACGACAACCCCGCGGATTGCCCCACGGGGCCGGCTGCCGTTCGCAAAGTACGGCTTGCGACGCAATCCCGATCAGCACGCAAAAGCTGACGCCGAAACCCATCACGCCGTACCATTTGGTGCTCACCAGGCAGCCGAGCGCCACCGAAAAGATCGCCAGCCACAGCTTGGACGTGTTGCCATCGGCGGTACGGAGCGTGGTTCCCGCGCCGAAGACCCGCGGAAAGATTGCATATCGGGTTACGAGGTACGCGCCGCAGGTTACGTAGGCGGCGGCGACGGCCGTCGCTACGGGATCGAATCCCCACATCGCGCGGCCGGCCAACGCTAAACCGGCTCCGGCCGCAAGCGACCCGGCGGCGCCGGCGGCAAAAACCCATGGCGGCGGCTCCGCGTGGCACCGTTCTTCGGCTTGCGACGCCAACCAAAACCGATAGAACGCGTAGGTCACCAGGGTGGCGAAAAAAACCACGAACCCTTCCGGGGTTGCGATTCGCGACTGTACGAAGTGCTCGCCGTCAAGTGACAACAGCAGCGCCGCGATGCTCGCGAACGCCGTCGACCCCGTCACGCGCTTCGCGAACGCAAACAACAGCATGACGGCCAGTGCGCCGAAGACTACATCCAAAAACCGCCAACCGTAGGGGTTGTCGCCGCGCGGCATCCCGCCAAAGAGCATCATCGAGAGCGTGACCAGCAGCTTGCTCAACGGCGGATGCGTGTTTTCGTAGATCCGCAGGTTTTGCAGATACTCTTCGCCCGCCCGCGCAAAGTACAGTTCGTCAAAGATTCCGCAGCGTGAAATCCTTCCGAGCGTCCAGCACGAGCTGCCGTTTGGCCACCAATAGCCGGCCAAAGACAACGCGAAGTTTCCGATCCCGAACGCCGCCATGAGGGCGTAGTCGATCGGCGCGCGCAGGGCCGTCAAGCCCTGGCGTGGGTCGTACCGGTTGCGCACGCGGCGCCTCCTTTGGGACTACGTCATCGTCGGCGACGGCATCGGCGTACTGACGGCCGAGCCGGAAGTCGCGGGCGCCATAAAGACGCGGTCGATCATGACGAAGGTTAAAAAGCCGATCGCCACCATCGCGGCAATTACGACGAACGGCGCTCGAGCGCGCGCGATCGGCGCGCGATTCGCCCGCGCCCGCACCCGCGCGCGAATCGACGCCATGCAAACCGGTGGCGACTCGATTCCGACGGCGCTGCGAACCGCCGCTTCGACACTACACCGCACCGGCTATTGCCTCCGCAAACGTACGATTGCCGCTCTCTGCGTCGCCGAGGGTACGTTCCAGCGCACGGCGCGCCCGCATCAAATGAAAGCGCACCGAGCTGTCGGGAATTTGCAGGACGCGCGCGATCTCGCGGCTATTTAAATCGGCGTAGAAGTGCAGCACGACGGCGGCCCGCTGCGCCGGCGAAAGCCGCGCGAGCGCCGCAACGACGTCGAGACGGACGACGCTTCGCTCGAAC
>DATCGB010000226.1:0-5503 GCA_036509155.1 Candidatus Tumulicola sp.
ATAGGAGGCCGGCGACCGCTAGGCCGATCGCCACCGGCGCGAGTCCCTTCTGGATGGAGTCTCGCCACGGCCAGTTGGCGAGCCGAGTCCACAGCCGCCCGACCCCGAACGTCAGGATGCCCGTCGGCAGAAAGAAGGCGACGGCGGCGATCAGCGCCCCCGGAATTCCCGCCACGCGCACGCCGATCGCCGCAACCATCATCATGTTCGGTCCGGGCGACATTTGGCCGACGCTATAGACGTGCAGGAGCTGCTGGAAGTTCATCCAGTGATGGGTATCGACGACCATCGTTTTCATTTCGGGAAATGCGGCCATACCGCCGCCGATCGTCAGCAGCGACAGGTACGAAAAGACGCTGGCTAGCGCAGAGAGCTGATCCATTTTTCGGATTCCTCCGCCGCGAGTGCAGGTTTGGGCCGGTGCGGGCGGTACGCGAAAATCGCCAGAGCGCCAACGGCGAGCAGCACGACCGGGACCGACAGCTTAAAGTGGTTGACGCAGACGACCGCCGCCAAGATGAAAAACGCATCGTAAAATCCGCTAACGGATTTCTTGCCGATCTGAAACCAGGTCGCCGCGAGCAGCCCGACCGCTGCAGCCGCCACGCCGTGCAGCGCGGCCGTCACCAATGGGCGATTGCCGCTGGCTCCGTAAGCGATGCCGGCCGCGGTCATGAAAATCAAGGCCGGCAAACACATGCCGATCATGGCGGCAATCGAACCGAGCGTGCCGGCCAAACGGTCGCCGGCCAAAATCGACATGTTCGTCGCGTTCAGGCCCGGGAGCGTGTTGCTGATCGACATCAGTTCCAAAAACTCGACGTCGTCCAGCCACTTCTTCTTGGCGACCAAACTAGCGCGTAAATAGGCCACGACGCCGCCGCCGAAGCTGGTGGCGCCGATCGCTAAAAACGTGCCGAAAATTTCGAGTACCGGAACGTGCCGGATCGGCGCCGGGTTCGGGGTCGCAGAGCGCGCGCGCTCACTCATGGCTGATCGAACAAAATCGGAGCTCCCGGCGGTTCACGAGAAGGGGTGCACGTATGAGGCCGGATTATCCGATACCTCCTAAGTGCGCTGGCGCAGCGCCTCGTACATTAGGACCGCGGCGGCGACCGACGCGTTGAGCGAGGCGACTTCGCCGCGCATTGGGATGCGCACGAGATAGTCGCACTCGCGCTTGACGAGTTGCGCCAAGCCGCTGCCTTCCGCCCCGACTACCAGCGCAAGGTCGCGATTGAGGTCGGCACGCGTCATCTCCACAGCTTCCGGCCCCGCGTCAGCGCCGACGATCCAGATGCCGGCCTTCTTCATCACGCGAATCGCGTCGGCCAGGTTCGCAACGCGAGCGATCGGCAAATGGGCCGCCGCTCCGGCGGCAGATTTGCGCACGGTGGCGTTAATCCCCGCCGACCGCCGATCGGGAAGTATCAATGCGTCCGCGCCGGCGCACTCGGCGGTGCGAACGATCGCGCCGACGTTATGCGGATCGGTTAAGTGATCGAGCAGCACGTAGAGCCGTTTTCCGTCGCGCGAGCGGCCGCCGAGAACGTCGTGCAGCGAAGCGTACGAAAACGGCGGCGAGATCGCAACGACGCCTTGATGGGCCTTAAACGGCAGCTCGGCAAAGAACGCGCGCGGCTCGAAACGCACCGGCACGTTAAGGTCCCTTGCGCGCTCGAGCAGCCCGCGCAGTACGGCATCTTTCTTACGATCGTCGGCAACGTGGAGGGAACGCAGGCGTTCGCCGGCGGCGAGCGATTCGTCGATCGCGTGAATCCCGTAGACGACGTCGTCAAAATCGAGCGATGCCGGCCGTTCGCGACGTCCGGGCCGCCGTCCGGTTAGCCGACGGCGCTCCACGACGTGCCTTCCTTCGAATCTTTAAGCGCCACGCCGCACTCCAGCAGGGCGTCGCGAAAGCGATCCGACGCCGCCCAGTCTTTGCGCTCGCGGGCTTCCCGGCGCATCGCGATCACCGCATCGATGGCCCCCTCCGGCGTTGCGCCGTCGAAGGGTTCGTGCAGCGCCGCAGTCAGCCGCTCGACGAAATTGGCGGGCAGCGGCGCGAGCGTTTCCTCGAGCCACGCGGGCGTGGGATCGATGCCCAAGAGGGTCAGAAGGTAAGCGAACTCGTGCAGCGTTTCGCCGGCGCCGGCAACCGCCGCCACCTCGTCCGCCCGGCCGGCGAACTCCAGCATGACCGCCAGCGCCGCCGCGGTGTTCATGTCGGCATCGAGTTCGGCTTCGATGCGGCGCACGTAGCCGGTTTTCGTAAGATCCGTCGCGCGCGCCGCATCGCCGCGCGCGTGAAGCCGGCGGTAGGCTCGCTTGAGCTGACGCAGCGCAACCGTCGCGCCGGCAACCGAATCTTCGGTGAAGTTCTTTACCTTGGCGTAGCTGGTCTGCAGCAAAAACAGCCGGATCGCTTGCGGGTCGTGCCGCTCCAGCAGATCCGAGAGCGGTTCGTAGTTCCCCAGCGATTTCGACATTTTCTTGTTATCGAAGAGCAGCAGACCGCCGTGCACCCAGAAATTGGCCATCGGCGGATGCGCCATCAGCGGTTCGCTTTGGGCGATTTCGTTTTCGTGGTGCGGAAAAATAAGGTCCGCTCCGCCACCGTGAATGTCGATGCCCTCACCGGCGGGGTCGAGTAGCGCGCGAGCCATCGCCGAACACTCGATGTGCCAGCCCGGGCGGCCGGCGCCATACGGGTCGAACGGCCAGCTCGGCTCGCCCTCCTTCGCGAATTTCCACAACGCGAAGTCGAGCGGATCCTCCTTATGCTCGTCGACTTCGATGCGCGCGCCCGCTTCGAGTTCCTCGATCTTGCGATTCGCCAGCTTTCCGTAGTTCGCGAAGGAGGCAACGCGGTAATAGATGCCGTCCTTGGAGGCGTATGCGTGCCCGGTCGCGACCAGCTCTCGAATCATCTGCTGGATCGGCTCGATGAAGTCGGTCGCGAACGGTTCGCGATCGTATTCGAGCACGCCGAGTTTGCGCATCGCCGCCTTGAACTCGGCGTAGTTCCGCTCGATGATGGCGTGATAATTCTCGCCCGTCGCCTTCGCCGCAGCGATGCTGCGGTCGTCGATGTCGGTGACGTTCTGGACGAACGTCACGCGATAGTTACGATGGGTTAAATACCGGCGCAGCACGTCGAAAAAAAGGAACGATCGGGCGTGGCCGAGATGGGCGCGCGCCGATGGCGTTAGACCGCAGACGTAGATCCGCACTTCGTTATCGCGCAACGATTCGAAGACTTCGACCGACCGGGTGCGCGAGTTGTAGAGATTCAGATGACCCAGCTCCACGACTCGTGGGTCGCGTCGTCACCTGTCTCGATTTCGATCACGCGCTTCTCGAGAGCGTCGATCTTGCGCTGCAAGCGGGTAATCGCGTCGGCGGTTGGATCGGGCATTTCGACTTGCGGACGGTCGGGCACGGCGCGGATCGGTTTGCCGTCTTGCGCGACGATCCGCGCCGGTACGCCGACGACGGTCGCGTTCGCCGGCACGTCCTTGACGACCACCGAGCCGCCGCCGACCTTCGCGTTGTCGCCCAACACGATCGCACCCAGGACGACCGAGTTGACGCCGACGATCACGTTGCGTCCGAGCGTCGGATGGCGCTTCCCGTGCGACAAGCTCGTACCTCCGAGCGTCACGCCCTGGTAGATCGTGCAGCCGTCGCCGACTTCGGCGGTCTCGCCGATGACCACACCCATGCCGTGATCGATGAAGACGCCTTTACCGATCTTGGCGGCCGGGTGAATCTCGATTCCGGTGAGGAACCGCGCGATCTGCGCCAGGAAGCGCGCGAAAACCGGCACGTTTGCGAGCGGATGGATCAGCCGATGGGCGACGATCGCGTGGAATCCCGGGTACGACAGCACGACGTCGAGCCAGCCGCGCGCGGCCGGGTCGCGTTCGAGCGGGGCGCGGAGGTCCGCCAGCAACGTTTCGAAGGGTTTGGCCATTCTGAAATAGTCTAACCCCGGCGGTCAACCCGGGGGTTCACCCGCCGAGTCGCCGGCCGGCTTCTCGCCGTGAATCGGCTCGAACGGCTTTCCGTCCGGCCCGAAGGCGATCGGCTCCAGTCCCCGTCCGTGAAGCAGCATCGAGTTGACCGCACCGATGCGAATCAAGATCCGGTCGTGGCCGAGCAGGGGAAAGAGCAGTTCCAGTGGGGGCCCGGACTTGGCACCGGTCAGGGCCATTCGTACGGCAGCGGCCGCATCGGCACTCGAAATCCCGAACTCGGCCGCGATCGCCGGCAGATCGCGATCGAGCGGCAGCCCGCGAAGCTCCGGCTGGTGGTCGACGTACTGGCCGACCGAATCCAAAAAGAAGAGCACTTCGCGGGTTCGCAAGCGCTCGAGTTCGAGCGCGGGGATAACGCACGACTCGGCCCGCAACGCCGCGACGAGTGGGAACGCGTCGTCCGCGCCGGCCAGCGCGCCCGCGTAGGCCTCGAGAAACGTGCGCATCCAGACGATTGCGGCGGGGGGAGCGGGATCTTCGAGAAATCCCCAGCGGTGCATCGCGCTCGTCAACTCCGCGACGATAAGTGCGCTCACGCGGCCGCGCCTTTTATCGACGCGACGGCGTACGTCGCGATGCCGCGACCGTCTCCGGTGTACCCCATGCCCTCGCTGGTTTTGGCCTTCACGCTGACGCACTCGATTGCGATACCGAGCCGAAGCGCCACGTTCTCGCGCATCGCCGTCACAAACGGCGCGAGTTTCGGACGGTCGACCACGATGGTCGCGTCCACGTTGCAAATCTCGAAGCCGGCGCCGCGTACGTCGGAAGCGCACGACCCGAGCAAATCCATGGAGTCGGCGTCTTTCCAGCGGGCATCGGTATCGGGAAAGCGTCCGCCGAGATCGCCGAGCGCGGCCGCGCCGAGCAGCGCGTCGGCGATCGCATGCGCGAGCACGTCGGCGTCGGAATGGCCGAGCGCCCCGCGTTCGAACGGCACGCGCACGCCGCCCAACACCAGAACGCGGCCCGCGACCAAACGATGCGCGTCGAAACCGTGGCCGACGCGCGTCATGTCGGCTTTCCCGCGGCCGTGCGGCCCAGCAGAATGACCTGCGCCCGTTCGAAATCTTCCGCCAGGGTGACCTTAAAATTTTCGCTCGACCCGGGCACGACCACAACGTCGACGCCGATCCGCTCGAGCAGCGAAGCCTCGTCGGTCGCATCCACGCCCTCGCGGCGCGCGCGTTCGTGGGCGCGCGCGAGATCGGCCGTCATCGCAAGCTGAGGCGTCTGCGCGGACCATAGGGTGGCACGATCGGGCGTTGCGACGATGGCTAGCGTGGCCGGGTCGACGATCTTCATCGTATCGATCGCCGGGGTGGCGAGCAGCGCCGCGCGTCCGTCGCGCACTTCGCCCATGCCGGCGCGCACGTCGGCGGCAAGGACCAGCGGCCGGGCGCCGTCGTGAACGAACGTCGCGTCGCAACGCGGCGGAACGGCTCGCAGCCCGTTGCAAA
>DATCGB010000227.1:0-4798 GCA_036509155.1 Candidatus Tumulicola sp.
GATGGTATCGTCGGCAATCAAACGTGGCCGGTACTTATCGTCGAGACGGCGCAGGGTGCGCAAGGCGATGCCGTTCGCGCGATCCAGGACCAACTGCGCTACCGCGACCTTCCAGCATGTCTGAATATGACGGTCGACGGAGCATTTGGGCCGCTGACGGACGCTGCGGTACGTGCGTTCCAGACCTACGTGCGCGACAATCAGGCGGTATGGATCGACGAGCCGATGATCGTCGACGGCATCGTGGGTTTCAACACGTGGTATGCGATCGTCCTCGATCTGGGACCGCTACCGGAATAACGGCCTCACCTGGGCGATGGTGAGGCAAGGGGCGATACAGTGTAGATTTGGTCGAGCACTTTCAACATGAGGGCATTGGCGGTCGCGACATCGTCGAGCGATACCGTTAGATTGGTCCAAACGACGAGCGTTACGTGGTTGCCGGGGTCGTAGCCGATGAATGAATTGTAGCCGGGGGTTTCGCCGCCGTGAAAATAGATGGAGTTCGACGCCCAGTGCAGTTGGCTGATGCCGTATCCGTAGCGTTGTCCATCCGGCTTGCCGGGGTCCACGGGACGCAGGCTGTCGAGCCAGCGCTGCTGATATGCAGCGTCGAGCACGCGGCCCGTAACCAGTGCCTGAATCCACGTGGCGAGATCGTCGGCGTTGGAAATGACGCCGCCGGCGGCGGCGGCGAATGAATGGTTTATGCCCGTGTAGTCGGTCGGCAGCTGCGTCCCCGCCCGAGCGGCGGCTTTGAACGCGGGCGAGTAATCCGCCGGTCCAACCAGAGCTACCGAAGAGCTTCCGTAGAGATACCCGTGCGAAAACGGTGCGGGAATGGTGTTGTCCGAGCTGGGCGGAAGCATCGTGTGTCGCAGACCCAGCGGGCCGAACAGTCGATCGTGCATCGCCTGGGCGAGCGGTTTCCCACCGACCTGTTCGATGATGAGGCCGAGCAACACGTAGTTGGTATTGCAGTACTCGTAGGACGTCCCCGGCGCAAAGTCGGCGGGGTGCGCGAAAGCCATCGCCAGCAGTTCGTCGGGCGTCCAAACCTTGGCCTGGTCACGATCGACGGCCTCGGAAAGCGCCGGATCGTTGGTGTAGTTGTAGAGACCGCTGCGCATCTCGAGCAGGTTTGCGATCGTAATCCGGCCGCCGTCGGGCACGTGCGCAACGTACTTCGAAACCGGATCGTCGAGTTTGAGCTTGCGTTCTTGGACAAGTTGCAGAACGATCGCGGCGGTCATCGTCTTCGTGTTCGAGGCGATCCGAAAATACGTGCCGGCGCCGGGCGGAGTCGTGGTGCCCAGCTGCGTGGTGCCGTACGCGATCGTGAAACTGCCTTGGGGCGTGCGCAAGAGCACGACGGCACCCGGAACGAGCATTTGGCGCGCGGCGGCGTCGATCGTGCTCTGGAGTGCCGCCCGGTCGATCGGCTTGAGCCCCGAACCGGCCGCCGTCGGCGTTGCCGGGGTCGCTCCGGTCGAGAATGCGATAACCGCGCCGCCGAGCACGAAGCTTGCGGCCTGAAGATGCGTGCGTCGCCCGCCAGCGCTGATGAATGTTCGCAAGTGTGGATCCTCCCGTCGTCAACGGTCTTTCACATCGGTGTTGCCGGCGCCTTGAGCGGCGAACCCAGCGCGACCGAACGCTGCGCCAACCGTCCGACGCGCGCGGGTGCTACAATTTTCGAGCATGACGACTTTACAGCCCCCCGCACGAATTCTGACCGAACTCTGCAACCCCGAGGTCCGATGTCTGGACGGCACCGTGATCGTCGACCGGCTGATGGTGAAGGACCCGATGATCGTCGATTACTATCGCGCGATCACCGATGGCGAGCGCCGGGCCTCCAGCGCCCGCGACGCTTTCGTCGTCGGAACGCGCGCCCTGGCGGCCGCAGGCGGTTCGGCCACCATGGCCGCACTCGACGAACGGCTCGATGCGGCAGTCCGCGCCGCCGGATCGACGCTCGCCACCCTGCCGCAATCGATCAACGCCCAAATCGACGCCCTCTGCACGCGCTATTTGGGCGAAGGCGGCGAGTTCGTTCGAAACCTCAGCAAAGATCTCGCCTCCGTGGGCACGGCGCTCGGAGCCGACGGCCACGTCGTCGTCGCCATGCGCGGCGCGATCGCCGACGACGTGCGTCGGCGCGTCACCGAATCGCTCGTCCCGATCACGCAGGCCCTCAACGTGAACGACCCCAGCGGTCCGCTTGGCCTCGTGCAGCGCACCTTGCAGGAAGTCAAAGCCGGTCAGGCCGAGATGCGCGAACTCGTCAACGGCGCGATCCGTTTTCAAGCGCAGCGCGGCGTCTCGGTTCATAAGGGCTACGATCTCGAAGATTTCATCGAAGGCTGCCTGGGCGAACTCGCCGGCCGCCTGAGCGACCTCTTCGAAAACTGCTCGCGCGTCGCCGGCTTCGTGCCAAGGGCAAAAGAAGGCGATTTCGTTTCGAGCGTCGACCCGCGTTTAACGCGCGGCTGCGAGGCGCGCGTCGTCATCGAAGCCAAGAATAGAATCAACGACACGGTCAAGAACCTCTGCACGTTGCTCGATTCCGCCATGAACAATCGCGGCGCACTCGTCGGTATCGGCGTGTTGACCAATCCCAGAGCGGGCGCCAATCCGATTGCAATCTTGGGTCACAACAAAATCGTCGTACATCTCCCTAGTTTCGGCACTCCCGATGCTGACCCCGAGCACCAGCGCCGGCTTCTTGAAATGGCCTACTACGTCGCTCGTCTGCAAGCCGTGGCCATCGCCAACGCCGCGCCGATGGAATCGCTCGACGCCTCCATCGTCGCCAAACACCTCGAGTCGTTGGGCGCCGCCGTCAGGCGCTTCGGCGATCTCAACCGCAACTTTACCGCCATCGAAACCGCTGTGAAGACCGCTCGCGCCACCAGCGACGCTATCCGCGCCGAGGTCGACGCCATCTCGTCGGAACTGCACGCCCTCCTCGCCAGCCACCTCGAACGCCTCGCCGCGTCAACGTCCTGACACGACGACGAGCTGCCGCTCCCGACATCGCATCGGGTTGTTCAAGCACCGAGGTATGGGGCGGTTCGATGCCCCCAGCAAATGGGCGATCCCAAATGCGCCTACGCGTCCGTGGGCGTCTAGTTCGGCACGCCCCCCGTACGGTCTCTTGATATAGTAACCCGAAGCGGATCGCATTCCGCCGTCTTGTGGGGTACCTATGCGTTCTCTGAAATTCGTTCCGGCTGTCCTGGCCACCGTATCGTTTGCCCTCGTCCCGATGCTCGCCGCGGCGTCAACGGAGCCGATCAGCAGCCTCCCACTGTTTCCGGGCGCGAAGTTAGGCGGCGCTCCGCATGTGCAGGCACATTGCGGGATAACGATGCGTTCGGTGCAATATGAGGTCGATGGACCTTCGACAAAACCGGTCGAGTTCTTCCGCAAAGCGTTGCCGGGAGCTGGTACGTGGACGTTCGCGAATGGCAGCGTTACAGATTTCTTGCCGCGGGACGGAAAGTCGATCGTGAAAGTTATTACCGTGGCGCCGAATTCGTACTATATCGTGTACGGGTCGTACTCGAAGCCCGTCACGATGTCGCAAGTTCGGACGGGCAAGTGTTGAGCCGGTGGATCAAAATCGCCGATCTGAGGCCGCAGACGCTTTATCGGAAGTTGTGGGAGTGGATGCCGTTGGCGATGCCTTGGCCGTCGAATGCTTTTACGTGGTGGGCGAGGAGGTCGATGCAGCCGGCTTCCTTTTGCAGTTTGCCTTCGATGACGAGCATCGAGGCGCTGCGGATGGTGCGGCGGTAGCGTTCGTACACGTCGGGGCGGACGATCACGTTGACGAGCCCGGTTTCGTCCTCGAGCGTTAAAAAGACGAAGCCTTTGGCGGTGCCGGGGCGTTGGCGCGTGATGACTAAGCCGCCGACGCGACAGAGGAGATGGTTGGGCGCATCGGCGAGGCGGGCGGCGGGAATGACGCGTTGGGCGTCGAGCTGAGCGCGGAAGTGCGCCATGGCTTGACCTTTGGGCGTGACGCCGGTCGACCATAGATCGAATGCCGTTTCTTGTTTGGGTGCGAGCGCTTTAAACCGAACGGTCGGCTCGGCGACGTCCATCAGTTTGCCGAGTTCGCCGCGGGTTTCGCGTTCGTCGAGCGCGCGCAGCGCCCACATCGCATCGCGGCGCTGCGCGAACCACGGCGTGAAAGCGCCGGCGACTGCGAGGTTTTCGATCGCCTCCTTCTCCAGCCGGGTGCGCTGCGCGAAGTCGAGCAGGTCGCGAAACGTTCCCGCGCTCAGCGCCGCCTCGAGACGCGCGCGTTGGACCTCGCCGAGGCCGCGGATTAGGTGAAAGCCGAGGCGCAGTGCGCCGCCGGCATCCACGTACGACCAGTATTCGCTGGCGTTGACTTCGATCGGCTTGACGACGACGCCGTGGCGGCGGGCGTCGTTGACCAGCACTTCGGTCGAATAAAAACCCATCGGCTGAACGTTTAATATGGCGGCGGCAAAGATCGCGGGGAAGCGGCATTTGACGTAGGCCGACGCGTAGGCGAGGAGCGCGAAGCTGGCGGCGTGCGATTCGGGGAATCCGTAGTCGGCGAAGCCTTCGAGCATGTGGAAGAGCTGCTCGGCGGCGGCGCGGTCGATGCCGTTGTTCACCATGCCGTCGACTAGGCGGGGATAGATTTCGAGCATCCGGGCGCGCGAGCGTTTGTGGCCCATCGCGCGGCGCAGCCGATCAGCTTCGCCGGGGGAGAAGCCGGCGGCTTCGATCGCGAGGCGCATGCCTTGTTCTTGAA